>DATAHC010000450.1:0-6294 GCA_036263415.1 Flavisolibacter sp. | reverse complement strand
ACAGCAGCAAGGTGTCGGCAATTCTTATCACACATCACGATATTGATCATATAGGGGCACTTGCCGAATGGAAGCAGGCTTACCCGCATTGTAAAATCCTGGCGCCAATTGAAGAAGCACCTTACCTGAAAGGTACAAAGCGATCGCTCCGCCTGCAGCAGGCAGAGCAACTGTATGATTCCTTACCTGACCAGGAAAAACCGGCGGCCCTGCACTTCCAGAAATTCCTGGAAAGCGTTCAGCCTGTTTCTGTTGACCAGGAACTGTTGCCGGGAGCGGTCCTCCCTTATTGCGGAGGTCTGGAGGTAGTGCCTACACCCGGTCATCTGCCCGGGCATATCTCTTTCTATGCAAGGTCCAGTAAGATACTGATTGCAGGAGATGCCGTAGTTATCGATGCCGACCGGCTTGATCTGGCCAATCCTGCTTATGCTATAGATTTGAAGGCTGCAGTTACTTCTGTCGAATTACTGATGCAGTATGATATAGAACAATTGCTTTGCTATCATGGAGGAGTCTGGACAACAGCTATCAAAAACAATCTTGCGCAATTAGTGGATCGTTACCGTTCCCAGTCTGCTTAGTCGGCCAGACTACTCAATTCATTCCATTCCTTTTACAGTTCATCTACTACACGCTTTATTGCGCTTCATCCGCGTTTTAATATTGCATCGCAATCAGCCACCGTGCGCAGATACAGTGTGACAAAAAAAACAAGAATCACTACCCTCCCGGCGCTGACCATTCTAAACCAAAACAAACGTATAACAATGAAAAAATTTGTATTCGCTGCAGCCGCTTTAGCTGCCCTCACCTTCACTTCCTGTAAGAAAGACGATGACAAGAACCCTGGCGGTGGCGGTAGTGTTCCCCCTCCTTCCAAGCTGCTGAAGAAAGTAACCCAGGTGGAAGATGGCGTAACTACGATTTACACCCTTACCTACGATGCCAACAAAAGGCTGACTGCTTACAAAAGCAATGATAATACCGAGCAGGTTCTGTTTACCTATGATAATGATGGCAACATAACCAAGGTAGAGCAGCAGGATGCCGAGTTCAAGAACATCTATACCTATTCCTATACAGCTGGTGTTCCGGTTACAGGCACATTGAAAAGCTGGCAGAAGCATGCCGGTGAGCCGGATGAGCTGATCGAAGATGATATTCTTACCTATACCGTAGCGAATCAGCAGGTAACCAACATTCACCTGAACATGACCATGGACGGCGAAGAAGCTGATTTCAAAATGAGCTATACGAATGGCAACCTTTCCAAAGTGGAAATTCCAGGCAGCGATCTTTATACCGCAACATTCGTTTACGGAACCAGAAGATCTCCTTTCCCGCAATTATCTAAATACGTTCTGGACCAGGCAGGTTTCTCCCTTCAGTTCTCAGCCAAGAATGAACTGTTGTCCGCTACCTACGATTTCCCGAACACTACTTTAGACAAGACCATCACCAACACGTACACATACGATGCGGATGGCTATGCACTCACTTCCAACGACGGTGAAACGCAATTGAAATTCGAATACCAGTAATAAGAAGGATAAGCAAGATAAAAAGCCCTGGCGACGCCGGGGCTTTTTAGTTTTCAGACGTCGGACGTCAGACTTCAGTTTCTGGCGTACTTCTTTACCACGGAGCCACTGCGGCACGGAGATAATGTGCCAATGAGGCGATCTGCTAATGTGCCAATGAAACAGCCAGCTTACAGTTTGTCAATCCAACTCTCATGCTGTCATCCCGACGAAGGAGGGAGCTAATACGACCAACCTATCGTATTGTAAGGCAGCACCCAAGTTCCGACCGTCATTGCGAGCGGAGCGAAGCAATCTCGCTTGTGGTCTGGCTATAGTAGGAAAAGACTGTCATCCAAACCAGACCGTCATTGCGAGGACGCAGGACGGGCGCCATCCCCTGCACCTCCAGACTGCCTTTTATCTACTACTAATTCCTTCCTTCTGCTTACCTCACTTTCCTCTAGGAAAGGGCCTCCCCATTTCGTATCTTTATAAGGATGTTATTACTGCAATCTATCATATCATTTTCTATCTCATCATTCCCTTCTGGATTGAACCCAGAGACTACAGGGAAACAACGGGGTAACAACGCAGTAACTACGGGTAAAGGCTGCTTCCGCCCCCCTTCTCAATCCTCACTTCTATAAGACTTCCATTAGGCTGCCCCGGACCCTCCCAGAAGGAGGTAGGGAATCCCCATGCCTTAGGGTGGGATTAGCCATTGGATTTTCCTGAAGGAGACTTGACTGATCACTACATGGTCTGTATTGTGGTAGGGAAAGGCGGTGGGAGAAGCCTTAATGGGGTTCTATTTCTTCCCATTCTATCCAGTGGTTGACAGTTATAGGCTTAGCGTATATTTATTTTGCTAAAGGTTTTAGGAATGGATTTTTCCTACTGTAGGTTCAGCGTAGGGACAGTCTGGAGGTGCAGGGGATTGCTTCGTCGTTCCTCCTCGCAATGACGATCAGGTTGGGATGGTTGTCAAGTACTACGATAGGTAGAAGCTCAAGCGAGATTGCTTCGCTACGCTTCCGCCAGAGGCGGACATGCGCCATGACGGTCGGAACTGCGTTGCTATCCTGCTCTACAATAGGTCGGTAGAATAAGATCCCTCCTTCGTCGGGATGACAGAGAGAAATAGGGCGGAATGACAAAGGCAAATATGGGATGGCAGTGTTAGAGTTGGGGTCACAACTGTAAGCTAGCTATTTCATTGGCACATTGGCAGATCGCTTCATTGGCACATTATCTCCTTTGCCCCTTAGCTCCGGGCGAAATAAACAATGGCGAAGCCATCCCTCAGCGAACGCTGCGCCTCTGCGTGAAACTGCCGAAGCCCTCCCTGGACTGCCAACTGCGAACGGTGAACCTCCCTAGCAATAAGGGACAATCTTGTGATAGGTATTGTGCAGGTTCTCGAGTAAGCCCAGTAATACCTCTTCGCTGCGGCCCTGTTTTACGGCGCGGTCGATGGATTCGCAGAGCTGGCTGATCTGAAGTAAGGTTTGCTTAATATGCCTTCCGGTATAGCGGGGAGGAACGATTGCCTTTTGCCATTGCCTGGCTTTCAATACGAGGTGACGGGCACTTTCTTTCAGGGGATTGAGGTCGTTCTCTTCAGCCGACTGGAAAATGCTGGTGACCATATTGTGAAAGGATTCCATTTCTTTCCAGCTGTCTGGACGAGCCTCCGCTCTGGCAACATGTGTAAAAGAAATAAGGACAAGGAAGACTTTGAGTAAGCGGCTGATGGAGCGGGTCATAACGTTGGTTTGATCGGTTTGCCAGGTACCGGAAACGATACCTTCTGAATCATGATCAAAATTACCCGTTACGCGAAGTGCTGAAAACTAAGCTTGCATCAACTGCGGGAAATGTAGTTTGAAGTGTGGGCTTTTTTTATTGAACGGCCGGGCCGGCGCCTGATCGCATTCCGGCATCAAACCGATCTTACTAGCGCAGGGAGAAACGGGTGCCGAACCACTGACGCACCAGGTTTGTCAGCAGGGAAAAACTGAATAGCTGGCTTTTCTTATAGGGCGTTTCCTTTTTCAGAAAAGCCTCCAGTGACGTGATGCGGGGCGAAGGCTGCTTCATGCGCTGCAGGTGATGCATGAAAGAGGCTTCTGCAGAAGGCGAACCCTTGATCTCGCGCTCCCAGAAACGGGCCAGCAGGGAAATGGTTTCGCGCGTTTGCGGATAACGTTCCTGCAATTCATGTAATTCATTTTTATCGGCGGCTGTCAGTTCTCCTCCCAGTTGCTGTGCGAAGAGTTCCCATATTCTATCCTGTTCCATATTCTTTGTTTTATTGCCCTACACTAACGAAAGGCTGTGCCAACAAAAAACAGGATTGAAAATGAAGCACTTATATTTTTGGTAGTTGTCAGAGTTGTATCAAAACGATACAATCATTGTCCGCTTGCATCCTTACTGTCCGGCGTCTACGGCTTTTTTTATATAGGCTCTTATTTCCGCGTTCAGGTCTTCCGGGGCATACATGCGAAAGTGATGGTTGTACTGATCCGTGCCGGGTACGCGGGCGATCTTCTGGAAGCACAGATTGTCTTCATACGCCTGTGTGAAAGGAATAATAAGATGTACAAAATTCTTTCCCAGCTGCGTAATATAGGCTACCCGTTTCCGGTCGGTGGCAATGCTGATCATGGTCTTAGCTGGCCGCAGGCCAGCCGCACCGGCTTCCATAAAGGCCAAGGCCAACTGGTGAAAGAGTTCCAGGGTCAAGGGCGTTTTGCCCTTCAGGAATGCTTCCAGGGCGATGCGGTCACTTTCCGATTGTGTAATTACCTCCTTCATATGCAGGATCAGGAAGGTACTATTTTTACAGCGCCGCACCACTGAAAAGTGAACAGGCATTGTATCGAATCCGAACAATCGTCAGGCGCTCTAAATGTATTGATGCTTGATGATCAGACAGATAGGAAACGGCATTGCATTGGCACAGGCATCCGTCATAAGACAAGGACCTGTTGAAGAAGGGTAACCGGACCTGTGCCGGTACCGTCTCATTACAAAACGCTTAATTACAAAACCATGTTTCGCCATAGCCTGCTCATCGCTTTCCGGAATATCAGAAGACATAAAAGCTCTTTCCTTATCAATCTCATTGGCCTGTCTACCGGATTGGCCTGCACCTTCCTGATCTTTTTATGGGTTCAGGATGAACGCGGGTTTGATAAATTCCATGTGAACGACCAGCGCCTTTACCAGGTGATGGAGCGCAGCGAGGAGAACGGCCATGTGATGATCAAGGAAATGACCCAGGGACTGCTGGCCGAGTCCATGGCAAAGGACCTGCCGGAAGTGGCAGCCGCCGTGCCGGTACTGTCGCTGCAGAACGATGGTACCAATGTGCTGTTGCGCAATGGGGACAAGACGGTAAAGTCTTCCGGTATTTTTGCCGGCCCCGGATTCTTTTCCATTTTTTCTTTTCCCTTAAGCAATGGAAACAGGAACAAGGTTCTGGGAGAAAAGAACAATATTGTGCTGACGGGGCCACTGGCGGTAAACCTCTTTGGATCGGCTGAGCAAGCCATTGGCAAACGGGTCGATTTTGAATTCATGGGCGAACAGAAACAGCTGGTGGTTTCCGGCATCACTAACCCGCCTGCCAATAATTCGCAGAAGTTCGATTTCGCACTTACCTATGACCTGCTGATGAAAGACCTGGCACCGAATATGAAGGAATGGTATAACGAAGGTCCTTCCACCTACCTGCTCCTTAAGCCCGGCGCAGATGCCGATCGCCTGAGTATCAAGATCAGGGATTTCATCAAAAATTACCGGAAGGAGACCATCTTCACCTTATTCCTCCGCCCCTACTCCAGCGCTTATCTCTATGGCCGTTATGAAGAAGGCAAGCAGGCAGGAGGACGCATTGAATATGTGCGGTTGTTTTCCATCGTAGCCTTATTCATCCTTATCATTGCCTGCATCAATTTCATGAACCTCAGCACGGCCAAGGCCTCCCGGCGCATGAAAGAAGTGGGCATTAAAAAAGCGATCGGCTCTACACGAAAAGCCCTCATCATACAGTTCCTCTGCGAAGCGGTCTTTATGTCGCTCCTTGCCCTGGTAGCCGCGATCTTCCTGATGCTGCTGCTGCTTCCGGTGTTCAATGAGGTGACAGGCAAGCAGCTGGAATGGAAAGCGGAACCCGGCTGGATCGCAGCCGCCGTGGGCATCAGTGTCCTTACCGGATTGCTTTCCGGCAGTTACCCGGCCTTATATCTTTCCGGCTTCAATCCGATCGCCGTTCTGAAAGGAAAGGTGAAAAATTCCGTAGGCGAATTACTGGCGCGGAAAGGCCTGGTGGTATTCCAGTTCATGATCTCGCTGGTATTGATCATTGCCGTCATGGTGGTGTATAAGCAGATCGATTATGTGCAGTCCAAGAACCTTGGGTACGACCGATCGAATGTGCTGTATTTCGATAAGGAAGGAGCCGTAGTTAAAAATGCAGCTTCATTCCTTGCCGAACTGAAAAAGATCCCGGGTGTGGTGAACGCTTCGGCCATACAGCAAAGCGTGGTGCAGGTGAACCAGGGTGCCGCCACATATGGTATCGAGTGGCCGGGCAAATCGCAGACGGACCTGGTCAATTTCAATATCCGCATGGTGGATTTCGACCTGCTGGAGACGCTGGGTTTCGGCATGCGTGAAGGGCGGTCGTTCTCCCGCAGTTTTGGCGGCGAGGATGACAAGCTGATCTTCAATGAAACCGCCATACGGGTGATGGGTTTAA
>DATAHC010000449.1:0-5754 GCA_036263415.1 Flavisolibacter sp. | reverse complement strand
AGTGACTTATGAGGTGCCTTCATCCTTGCGCGCGGCAGTAGCTTAAAAGCTTGGTAAGAACGGATTGCACGCCGGTATAGCTGGTGGGCTTTACTACGATATCGGAACCCAGTTCCGTAACAAATCGCGTTTGCGCATAGTTGCGGGCGGTAGAGAACATCACCGTGGGAATAGGCTTATAAAGAGCATGCTTTTTCAGATTCTCCAGTATATCGAGTCCGCTTACAATGGGCAGGTTAATGTCCAGAATGATCAGGGAGGTATGATGATGGCCTTGTTTGAGGAATTCGAATAACTGTTCGCTTTTCTCAAATAGCCGGAGGTCATACTGTGGATAGGCCTGAAAGGCTTCCCTTAATAAATGACGGTCGTCTTCATCATCATCTACATAACAAACGAACTGCTGGCTATTCATACTCCTGTCACCTTTAATGGGGCGAAAGTTACTGATTCATTGGATAATGCACGGAAGCTTATTCATACCGTAATAAAAAAGCGTTGGATCTGTTGAAACCTTTATTTTAGTCTTTCATGCGGAAAATGGTCTTCCTGAAACTCGTGGAACAGAAAGCGAAGCAACTGGGCAGGCAAATTCTATGGTCCCTGCCGGTAGCAGTGGTAAGCGGCTCCCTGGTAGCGTTGTTCCTCTGGCTGCTCGATGCGGTTACGGGTATCCGTTGGAAACACCCCTGGCTGTTGTTCTTTCTGCCCCTGGCCGGCCTGCTGATCCATTTTATCTACACGCGCTTTGGAAAAGGTACGGAAGCGGGAAATAACCTGGTTATAGAGGAGATCCATGAACCTGGTGGCGGTGTGCCGGCACGGATGGCGCCATTCGTTCTGCTGACTACCTTGCTCACCCATTTGTTCGGTGGCTCCGCCGGCCGCGAAGGAACGGCTGTGCAAATGGGAGGGAGCATAGCGGACCAGTGGTCACGATGGTTCCGGTTATCGCATACCGACAGACGTATCCTGCTGCTTTGCGGTATGTCCGCCGGATTCGGGGCGGTATTTGGCACGCCCCTGGCCGGAGCGGTCTTTGCCCTGGAGGTATTGGCGGTAGGTCGTCTGGATTATAAAGGATTTATACCTTGCCTGCTGGCCGGGTTCATAGCAGACTGGGTTTGCAGGGTCTATGGCATTCATCATACCCAATACCAGGTTGCTTTTGCGCAGCACGAAGCCTCCTTCTTTTCCCTGCCGGCAATAGAACCGCTACTCTTGCTGAAGGTGGTGATGGCCGGGCTGCTTTTCGGGGGAGCCAGTTTTATATTCATTTTTTTATCGCATGGAATTAAGGATCTCGCCAGGCGCACTATAAAAAATCCCTGGCTGATACCGGTAGCAGGGGCCGGTGCGGTCATCGCTATCAGTTATGCCCTGGGAACTTTTGATTACCTGGGCCTGGGCGTGGTGAATCCTGATGGTGGGGTCAGCATCGTATCGGCTTTTCAGGAAGGGGGCGCAACTACCTGGAGCTGGTTCTGGAAATTAGTGCTCACAGCCATCACATTAAGCACTGGTTTCAAGGGTGGTGAGGTCACACCGCTTTTCTTCATCGGCGCTACGCTGGGCAACACGCTGGCGCTTCTTTCGGGGGCACCGGTCGACCTGCTGGCTGCACTGGGCTTTCTGGCGGTTTTTGCAGGGGCTACCAATACGCCGCTTGCCTGTACTATTATGGGGGCAGAGCTGTTCGGCACGCACTACTTGGTCTATTATGCCATTGCCTGCTTTGCTGCTTATTACGGCAGCGGACCGAGTGCAATATATAAAGCACAGGTAAAGGGAAGGAAATGGGCTATGGGTAAGAATCCTTGATCCATCGGGAAGATAGCGATGGTAGCAAAGCAGTCATTTGAAATTCCTGTATCTTTTTGAACCCAAACCAAAGTGTATATGAAACAGAGGTTCCTGTTCTTAGTGTTGATTCCGTGCGTATTGCTTTCACAGGCCTGGTCTCAGGCGCCCGACCTGATAGTGCTTCACGGTAAGATATTTACCTCCGACAAAAAAATGCCCTATGTAGAGGCCCTGGCTATCCGCGATGGCCGGATACTGGCGGTTGGAACAAGTGACCGGATGGAAAAGCTGGTGGGCCCGGGTACCCGCACCATTGACCTGCAGGGTAAAACAGTGATACCGGGTATCAACGATGCTCATGATCATATTGGCAGCGGAGCTGCTGTCGGGTACCGGATCAACTTCCGCTCATCCATACTTCCGGGGCCTTCTTTTAAGGAAGTGCTGGATTCCGTTCGTCTGCTCGCAGGGCAGCTGCCTTCCGGTACGGTCCTGCAGGGTGCACTGGGAATGCAGATACTGGAAGATCCGTTGGCACGGAGAGAAGCGCTCGATAAAGTAGCGCCCGATCATCCCGTAATACTTCAGGCACCCTGGGGACATAGTATGCTGTTCAATACGAAAGCTCTTCAAATGATCGGAATTTCCGATACGGCCTCAGATCCGGTAGGCGGAACATACGAGCGGTATCAGGGGTCCTCATGGCTTACCGGCCTGTTGCAGGAATACGGCCAGAATACCGCGTTACGAAAATGGTATTCCGGCCTTCCGCAGGAAATACTGGTTCAGGTATTCCGCAACTATAGCTATAACGCGCTGCAAATGGGAATCACCAGCGTGCAAAACATGGGCACGGATCTGGAGCTGGATAAACTGGTGGCAGTGGTGCAGCAGGCAGATATCCCGGTTCATATGCGTCTGATCCGCTTCCCTGGTTCGGGAGTCAATGGCCGTGAACTGTCAGCTTCAAGTGGGCCATTTCCGGTTACGCCGACGCTGGAAGTTTCCGGTTATAAATATATTCTGGACGGAACACCGATAGAAAGAGGAGCGCTGATGCTTCAGGAGTATGGCGATCAGCCCGGATGGAAGGGCCGGCTGAACTTTCCGCTGGATACATTGAGAAGGATAGTAAGGGAGGGCTTCCAGAGCCGCGAGCAACTGCTGCTGCATATAACTGGTGACGCGACTGCCGGAATCGTATTGAAGGAAATGCTGAACATAGCGGATGCACCAAGCTGGGTGAATAAGCGGGTGCGGTTCGAACATGCCGATGGCCTGCTGCCGGAACACCTGGCTATGGCCCATAAAATGGGAATCGTGGTCGTACAGAATCCCACGCATTTCTCATTCGATCAGGTACTCCGCCAACGGCTGGGTACGGAAAGGCTGGCGTATTATGAACCGCTGTTTTCTTTGTTGGAAGCCGGCATTCCCCTGGCGCTTGGCTCTGATGGTCCGGAAAATCCGTTCCTTAATATCATGTTTGCTGCCATGCATCCGGTGAATCCGAAAGAAGCAATCACGCGGGAAGAGGCGGTAACGGCCTATACCTATGGAGCGGCTTATGCTGAAAATAAGGAGTTGGAAAAAGGGCAGTTGAAAGAAGGTATGCAGGCCGATCTCGTGGTGTTATCGCAGGATATTTTTACCATACCCTTGCAGGCCTTGCCCGGTACGGTTAGTGACATGACAATCATCCGTGGCAAGATCGTCTACGAGCGCAGAAAACCCTATTGATAACATCATTCATCACTGTTTATTAATTGCTGATTACTGATTACTGATCACTGATCACCCAGCCCCAGTCGTCTCGAAATATTCGACGTGAACCGGTTGTCAGGATCGTATTTCGCCTTGATCTTTTTCCATTCCGCTGCCTGAGGATACATGGTTTGGAAGGTAGCCTTATCCAGTAGCGCATCCTTACCTAGGTAAATGCGGCCATTGGCATCCAGTACTTTTTTATCAAGGATCGGTATATAACGCTTCAGCTTTTCAGACATCGGAAAATCAATGGCTAGGGTATAGCCTTCAAAGGGAAAGGAAAGTAATCCCTGGCTCTTACCCATGGTCTTGAAAACATTAAGGAAGGGGGTGCAGCCGCTTTCAGCGATACTTTGCAGGATGTCGATCAGGCGTTCGCGTCCGCCCTCTTTGGGAATAACGAACTGGTATTGAATAAAGCCTCTTTTCCCATAGCCTCTGTTCCAGTTATCGATGGCGTCGAGCGGAAAGAAGAATTTCTCATAATGAGAAATGCCCGCAGGCGATTTCTGAACAAAAGCGATCACCCGGTTCAGTAGGCGTGCTGTTAGATTATTCAAGGCGAAATTGGGCAGGAATATAGGAAGGTTGAGCTTCTTTTTGGGATGCAGCTTCAGGGGGTTCAGCTTGTATTTTGCCGGAAGGTCTTCCAGGGTTGCGGCATTGCCCAGTGTCAGTACGCCGCTGCCGATCTTTTTCCCTTTCGCCATCGGGTCGATCCAGGCAACGGAATAGTTGTATTCTTTATCGTATTGCTCCAGTGATTCCAGAAGATGGTCCAGGCTTTTGATAACAATAGCCTTCTGCTTGAAATAGGTGGTCTCTATTTTACGCAATTGCAGGCGGGCGGTAAGGATCGTGCCCAGTAATCCCAGGCCGCCGAAGTTGGCCCAGAACAGGTCTTCATTTTCGGTACGGGAAGCCGTCAGCACCCGGCCATCTGCTACCAGTATGGTAAAAGAAAGCACGCAGTTCACAAAAGAGCCGTCGAAATGGTGCGCTTTCCCATGGATATCGTTGGCTATGGCGCCGCCAATGGTTACGAATTTGGTGCCGGGACAAATAAAGGGAAACCAGCCCCTGGGAGCCAGTGCGGTGATGATCTCTTCCAGGCTCACGCCGGCTTCACATTCCAGTATCCCTTTTTCAGCGTCAAAGGAAAGAAGATGGTTCATACCGGTGAACAGGGCCACCCGTTTTTCCTGGTTGATGGCCTGGTCGGCATAGCTGCGGCCAAGGCCTCTGGGGATCATTTCTTCTGTGATCGCCGCCCGGGCTTCTTTTTCGTTACGCACCTGCATCAGGTAAGCATCCACCATCGGATAATTACCCCAACCCGAGATCTTATGTTTGGCACTGGACATAAACGCAAAATTAGTACGCGGAAAGGAAGGAAGCTAGTGAAACGGAAAAAAGAGCGAAACCATTTGTTTCTGTAAGCTTCCGGCAGTTCATACAAAAGGCGTCAGACAACCAACGTCCGACGCCCATGTGTGGAAACGGATGCTTGCTTTTATTTTTTGAGGAAGGTTAAGGGGCTGCTGGTTCCGTTTAGGGTCAGGTACAGGGCTTTGGTGCCTCCGGCTTCGGTTCCGGTAGTATACGTATAAGAGGTATTGGAGGTGATTTCGTCCGACGTCAGGTCTCTTTCTTCAATCACCGATCCGTTACGGGTGCGCTTGTAATGGGCTTTATTGGGATGGGTGCGGATGGTATGCTGCTCCGGATCAATTTCCACAGTGCCCCTGGTTACCGATTGCTGGTAGCTGGTAACGCCGCCGCTTACATTGCGGGAGGTAAAATATTGCGTATAGATACCATCCTTCTCAAACGTAAAGGCAATGGCAAATTCCAGGGCATTGCCTAAATAACTGTCCGGGCTTTGGCTCCAGTATTCCGTTGTGGAGAAATTACCATACATCCAGCTGCCCTGGAGTGCGGCGGGTACTTCGGTACGCGGACTGTTTCCGGCTTCGGCCTGATCGTCTTTTTTACAGGCGCTGGTCATCATGGCTCCCAGCGCAAATAAGGCTATGATTAGTTTCATTGGTTGCTGCTTGAATGGCAGCACAAAATTGCCTTTACAACACGGAAGCAGCAATCCTTACAGGAATGAATTGCGATAGTTGCTGTAGGAATTGAAGCTCTTTTAAATCCTTACCGGTCAAACCATTTTTTGAAGGC
>DATAHC010000448.1:0-3642 GCA_036263415.1 Flavisolibacter sp. | reverse complement strand
AACCGCGAAGGTGCTACTATGAAATACGGCATGGTAGACAAGACCGGCCGCCTGGTTATCCCGATCCAATACGATAAGATCGGCCTTCGTTTCAGCATGGGCCTGATCGTAGCCGCACAGCAAGGCAAATGGGGCTATCTGAATACCACAGGGGCCGTCATCATTCCGCCCAAGTATGACATTGCTGTCGGCTTTTCCGAAAACCTTGCTGCCGTAAAACTCAATGAAAAATGGGGTTATATCAACACCAAAGGCATCGTCGTTATTCCAATCATATATGAATCAGCTTCCGATTTCCGCGACCACCAGGCCGTGGTCCGGCAAAATGGTAAGATGGGCTTTATTGATGCCACCGGCAAGCGCATTACCGACATCAAATATGATGATATTACCTATGGCCATATGCCCACCACCTTATATGCTGCCAAGATCAATGACAAATACGCCGTGCTGCACCGGAATGGCAGGGAGCTTACAGCTTTCAGCTACGACCAGATTAAGACCAATTTCGACAGCAAACGAAATTATATTGCTGTAAGAAGCGGTTACAAATGGGGCGTGGTGAACGACCAGGGTACCCTGGTGATACCAGCCTTGTATGACGACCTTGACTTCATGACCGATCAATTGATCCATGCGAACAGCCAGGGAAAATGGGGGATTATCAATACCAGCGGCACCATCGTACTGCCGATGACGCATGAAAGAAAAGCTGAAATTGCCTTCTACCGGGTGCCGCAGGGTACTTATATCGAGAACGGTATGCGAAAAGCCTTTACACTGGAAGGGAATACGATCCGAATCGCGAAATATGATTTCATCGATGAAGAATCGGATGGACGCCGCGAAATCTTTTATAACAAGAAAGTTGGTTTCCTTGATACCAAAGGACAGGAGATCGTACCCTTGAAATACGATAGCGCCTCCCGATTCTCGCAGGGCATATCCATTGTGGCAATTGGCGGAAAATTTGGCTATATCGATACGTTGGGAAAAGAGCTTACAGCGGTGAAGTACCAGCTGTGCGACCAGTTCTCCGATGGACGTGCCCGTGTGATGCTGAATGGCAAATGGGGCTTCATCGATGCGGCCGGACGGGAAGTGATATCCGTTCAGTTTGAAAAGGCAGCACCTTTTACAGAAGGACTGGCAGCTGTTGCCGTTCGCAATAAAATAGGCTTTATCAATCCGCAGGGCCAGATGGTGATCGAGCCGCAGTTCGATGATATCTTACAACTCTTTGAGAATGGAGAGGCTGTGGTAACCCGGAACGGAAAAGAAATCGTGATCGGGAAAGATGGCAAGCCGCTTGAATAAGCCGCTATTTATTTTCTGACTGTTCCTTGAATTTTTCGCAGTGCTCCAGCAGGACCAGCGCGATCTGCTCCCAATCCTTATAACTGGTTGGCTTGATCTCATAGCCTGTTTGGCTTTTGTGTAAAAGGGAATGGTCGAAGCAATCGGAGGTGGAAAACATGACAACGGGTATGGCCGCAAAGCGCTGATCGGCTTTAAGCAGCTCCAGGGTCCTGTCGCCAGGAAGACCGGGCATGTTCTGATCCAGGATGATCAGACAGGGAAGCCCTTTGCGCTCAAAATGCATCTCCAGGTATTGAAGCAGTTGGTCTCCCGTAGAAACTGTTTCCAGCTTTTTATCTTTTGCAAACTTTTCAAAAGATTCCATAAGGAAATCCTTGTCGTCGCGATCATCATCGGCATAGAGCACGTAATCATCAACGGGCAATTGATCCATTGTCAAAGGTTTTCGAAGTCAGTTAAAATTTACGGGAGGCTAAAGGAGGCAGAGAGCCTGCAAATTTAAAGCGTAATAATAGAAAATGATTGCGTGAGTACCCCTGACCTCCAATAAATTTTTCGATCCACTTCCCCTTTAGTTATTTTGGCAAAACAATTTAGTGCGCATGTGGGAAGAACTGATTGCCAACTTCCGTAAAAATCTACTGCTTACCGGGGAAGAAGCTGAGCTGATCAGTAGCCATTTTACCCTGAAGAAACTGAGAAGGCGGCATTACCTGCTTCAGCAAGGCGATGTGGCCCGGTACGAGACGTTCATCCTTAAAGGTATTACACGCACTTTCGAAGTGAATGAAAAAGGGCAGGAACATGTTTTGCAGTTTGCCCCGGAAGACTGGTGGACCGGTGACCTGTACAGTTTTCTTACCGGTACGCCTTCTCCGTATCATATCGATTGCCTGGAAGATGTGGAAGTGCTGCAAATTACCCGGTCCGGCCTGGAGTCACTTTATGAAAAGGTTCCCAAAACAGAGCGTCATTTCCGCATACTCTTTCAGAATGCCTTCATAGCGGCTACATCCCGAGTAGCTTCTTCGCTGGCCAAATCTGCGGCAGAACGGTATGAAGAGTTTCTTAACCGCTATCCGCAGATCGAGCAGCGGATTCCTAACCATCAGATAGCTTCCTACCTGGGCATCACACCCCAAAGCCTGAGCCGTATCCGAGCGCAGCGCGTACGCCCCTAAACATTACCATAGGTTCATCTGCTTTCTTACCCTATGTGATTGGCCGCTGCTGTCTGCCGATGAAATTTTGCAGCTCAATCATAAAAAGCAATCATGAAACAATCACTTTTTACCGGCACGAACTCTTATGGGCCGGCACTCATCCGCCTTTTTCTATCCCTTGTTCTTTTTCCGCATGGCGCCCAAAAATTACTGGGCTGGTTTGGCGGTTTTGGCTTCGGTGGAACCATGAACTATTTCACCAGTACTGTCGGGCTGCCCTGGATCGTTGGATTCCTGGTGATCCTGCTGGAATTCTTTGGTCCAGTTGCCCTCCTCCTGGGCTGGTTTACCCGTTACTGGAGCTTTGCCCTGATCCTGGTATTTACCGGTATTATTGCTACAGTCCATCATGATTATTTCTTTATGAACTGGTTCGGCAGCCAAAAGGGCGAAGGCGCCGAATTCTTCCTGCTGGCAATCGGAATGAGCGCCTCCCTGGTATTGTCCGGATCCGGGAACCTGTCCGTCGATCATCTTTTGCAGAATAAAATAAAGCCCTGAAACACGATATAACAGAGTCGGGACGTCCTTACGCGACGTCCTGACTTTGCTTTCCATTACTGCAGGCCGCTGCTTACCTTTGCGCTGCTTGAAAGGCTTATTCACTATATTTCTCCTTCTCCTTATTGCAGCTGGCAGTTATTATCCCTGCTGCCTGAAGGATGATTGTGAAGCTGAAAACTCTCTGGTAAAAAATACCGGAGCGCCGGAAAAAAAGCAGGGCAGTTGTTCTCCCTTCAGCTGTGCTGCCTGCACCAGTCTGGCAGAGGCAGTAACAGGCCTACCCGTTGCCGCTCCACTTCTTCAACATCCGGTTCATATTGAAAAGCCCATACTGACTGCGCTCACTACCTTCAGCACACCACGCTGGCAGCCACCCCGGGCCTCCTGAACAGATCCATGCTTCGAAAAAAGATTATTCAGGAATTCCCATCAAACATGAAAAAATTAATTGTATTTATAGTGGCCCTATGGGCTACAGTTTCCGGCATTGCACAGGAT
The DNA here is from genome assembly GCA_036263415.1 of Flavisolibacter sp. Taxonomy (GTDB): domain Bacteria; phylum Bacteroidota; class Bacteroidia; order Chitinophagales; family Chitinophagaceae; genus Flavisolibacter. The sequence goes on along the minus strand of DATAHC010000448.1, from coordinate 97 downwards.
ACTTTAAAAATCACCGTAAAAAATGCTGCTGATGCAGTACCCCTTCCAGGCGCCACTGTTTTACTCAAGGAATTGCGTACATCAGCCATCACCAATG
>DATAHC010000447.1:0-3537 GCA_036263415.1 Flavisolibacter sp. | reverse complement strand
GGTAGAAATGGTTGTGATGAAATAGGGCCACATCCCCTTCCTTCAAATATTCATTCCCTTGAACGATTACGCCAACAGTAGGGCTTTTTTCCCGGTAATTATTTTCAAAAAGAAGGGCCGCTGTCATGATAACGCCCCCTATTTTTATTTCGTTTTTCTGAGTTGGGTCTACTCGGACTATCAATTTACTATTTGCCGCCTTAATCATCGGTTCCTATTATTTCGTGTTCTTGAACTACCAAGTAGGATTTACCGCCATACTCTATCTCTTGGCCAACACCCTTGTGGAAAATTGCGCGATCTCTGGTTCTTATATCCTGATCGGTTACTTTATCGCCGAAGGAATGGATGGTGCCGGTATGCGGCTTTTCCCGGCCAGCGCCAGGAATCAGCAAGCCGCTTTGCTCAGATTTCGTTTCATCCCTTATTATCCAAACGTATGTTCCTGTTGCTTTTGGCTCCATATTATATATTTTCTGGTTTAGGGATAGGATCAGGTGAAATGTACACCAACTGCTCTTCATCAATCCATGCATAACCAGCCGCCTCCCACGAAGCGCCTGTCCACCATGCTATCCACCACTCTTCTGACTTTTCAAATTTCACCCAATAAAACCCTTCTTTTCTATTCATAAATTACATTGTGTCAACGATCATGGATTCTGTTGTCAAAATCATTCCGGCACTGGAAGCCGCGTTGGTTATTGCGCATCGGATAACTTTGGTAGGATCAATTACTCCTGACTCTACAAGGTCTTCAATTTTATCCGTTTTGGCGTTATAGCCTATATTCCCCGCTGCGCCTTTTACCTGTTTGGTAATTTGATCTGCATTCACTCCGGCATTATCACATATTTGTTTCAGAATTGCGTCTAATGCATGGTCAACAATTTCGTTCCCTGACCTAATTCTTAGGTAGGTTGTGCCGCCGCCTGCCACATACCCTTCACTGATTGCGGCCTTGGTAGCCCGAACTGCATCATCAAACCTATCCAGCTTTTCCTTCATCTCGGTTTCTGTTGCCGCGCCTACCTGGATCACAGCTACGCCGCCTTTTAGCTTGGCAATCCTCTTTTCTATCGGGAATTTTTCGTCTTCATTTTTAGCCTCTTCTAAATTCGCCCGAAGCTCATTTATATGGCTTTCTATCGAGTCTTTATTGCCACCACCCCCAATAATGATGGTTTCATCCTTTGTTACGATAACTTTTTTAGCGGTTCCAAAGTTGTCTTTTTTTATTTCTTTTATGTTGATACCTCGCACATCGCTGATATAATCAGCTCCAGTCAACATCGCAATATCTTCCATCTCTATTCTTCGATCTTCGCCAAATGAAGGAGCTTTAACGGCGCAAACTTTTACCATCCCTTTCAACGAATTTAATACCATAAATGCCAAGCCTTCCTCAACGGCATCTTCACAAATAATCAAAAGCGGCCTTACGCCTTGACACATTTCAAGGGCTTTAATTATCTGTGTGTGATGGTTGATTCTATTGTGATATATTAAGATGAACGGGTCTTCCATCTCCACTATCTGCTTTTCTCTATTTGTAATAAACATGGGGCTTGTCCAGCTTTGATCCCATTTGTACCCATCGCTGATTTTTATTTCAGTTCTCACGCCTTTGCTGGCCTCCAAATCAATGATACCATCATCGCCAATTTTAGCAAATGCGTCAGCTATCCAGCCGCCGATCTCCGGGTCATTGTTTGCGGAAATAGTTGCTACCTGCCTGATGCGATCAATGTTTCCTTTTATTGGCGTGGACAACGCTTTCAACTGTCCCGTCAATACCTCAACAGCCTTGTCTATGCTTCTTTTTAATTCCATTGGATTTGCGCCCTTCTCAATCAGCTCTATCCCTTTTTCCGCGATAGCTTCAGTCAAAATAACGGTTGAGGTTGTTCCATCGCCAGCCATGTCAACTGTTTTTTGAGCAGCCTCCTTCACCATAAGCACACCGGCCTGTTCAAATGGCTCATCATTTATTTCAAAAGCGCGGGTAGTGTTATAACCATCTTTAGTTATTTTTATTGGTAAATTATGTATGCCATAATCAACCACCATGCTTTGCGATATTAAAACACATCTACCACTTGGCCCCAGTGTACATTTAACCGCTGCTGCAATTTTCCTTACCCCTTCAAGAATTTTCAAACGTGCGTCTGACCCGTATTTTGTTTTTTTAAGCATCTATTACTTTTTGAATCTTTTTGTGTGTTTAATGTTTTTTCTTTTCATGCCGTATACGGCTGCGTTGAAGGCCATTGATAAGAAATACAACCGGCAGTAATTTTCCTCTTCCTGAGATCCATGATAAGGAACAGAACACTCAATAGTAGCCTCCGGATGTTTTTCAGATGACATTTTAATACAGAAACGATTATCAACCACCAGCTCGCTATAAGAAAGCCCGTTCTGGACTTCCTTGCCAGCCATGTCTCGCTGGATTGCCATTTGAATAATACCGCCTAAATCCATAGTATTTAGTATGAAGTACCTTTTAAAAATTGAATTATTATATATCGTATTGCTGCCCTTACGGACATGCCATTATCCTTCGCCCACTGTTTCAGTTTTGCGCCATACCAAAGACTAAGCGAAGACTTTATTTCCTCCATAGAATCCGGGGAAGTAATTTTATCACCCTTCTTTGACCCCATAATAACCCCGTTTTATGCCATCAAATATATGTAACCGATTTAATTCCCGCAAATTATATTCAATTTTACCTTATCAATATTGATTTTTCATAAAACTTCACCACAATGGCCAATGTATTTTTCGTAAACGTTTACCAAATTGATGCACGCGTATTAGACCGAGATCAACCAAAAAAAATAGGCTTCCCTACTGCCGGATTAGTCATAATTGAAGACTGTTCAACATCTCCGCAAAGAAGCCTTAGCTCGGGGTACAATGTATACAGTGTAATTAAAGTACCGTCTAGCGGCGCTGCTAACTCTACAGGAACTGAGTATTATGTAGCAGAAACTACAGCTCAGTTAGCTACAATTATGGGATAGCCTGATTTGTAATTTTATTGAAAAGCCACTCGTTATTGAGCGGCTTTTTTTGTTTCCTGTTCTTTCTTCTTTTTATCTAAAAACAATTCAGTTGTCCCGTTTAACGCATGGAAAGCATATTCCATTCCAAGCTGATTTTGATAGTCAAAAGCATGCTCTCCGATAGGAATACAATTGGCTGCATATGAACATATCTCTAGCATTCTTGGCACTTTTAACCCCTCGGACAACTGGAAAGCCTGGGTTTGATTAGTTATATGAAATCGGCATTGATTTATGGCCTGAGCAAGATCCAAAAAGTTACTTATATTCAGCTTACGTACATTTAAATCATAAGACATGCAGAAGCTATTCCATTCTCTTTGGGTGCCGCAAAATAAAAGATCCTCTTCATATGGCTTCAGAAAAGAGTAATCTAATGATGGATTTGTATATCTCTCGCTACGGGTAATCATTATCTTATTAGCCGCCAAATCCATTTCAGTATGCGGCACTTCCAGCCAAGGGA
>DATAHC010000446.1:0-17355 GCA_036263415.1 Flavisolibacter sp. | reverse complement strand
CAGTTACCCCAAAACATGTATTCATCATCGGCAAAGGTGTGAACTACCGCGACCAGCGCCTTATGGAAAGTGCGTCCGCCTCGGATCAGATCACACTGAGTCAGCTGAACCTGGTGCCTCCGTTCGGAGCGCCGGCTTCTGATGCCCTTTTGAGTGCCGAACCCGGAAGCTCGGCTCCCAAGACGCCGATCGGACGTTTATCCGCTATATCGGCCCAGGAAGTGGAAGTATACCTGAGTAAGATAAAGGAACATGAGCAGGCACAGGCGAATATGTCCCCTTCGGCAGCTGATAAAGCCTGGATGAAGAATGTTGTGCATATAGTTGGCGCCAGTGAGCCCGGTCTTCAGGCGATCCTGGACCAGTACATGACCAATTATAAAAAGACGATCAGCGATACGCTTTTCGGTGCGCATGTCTCAACCTTTACCAAAACTTCGAGTGATGCGGTGGAAAGCCTGAATACGACTAACCTCCAGGATCTTTTCAAGGAAGGTATCAGCCTGATCACCTATTTCGGGCACTCTTCCGCCACCACGCTGGAATTCAACCTCGATAATCCTGAGAATTATAATAACAATGGCAAGTACCCCGTTTTCATCGGGCTGGGTTGTAATGCCGGTAACTTTTTCACGTATAACCCACTTCGCTTTACTACTAAGGAAACCCTTTCAGAACGTTTTATCCTGGCACCGAACAGAGGAACGATCGGCTTCATTGCCAGTACCCACTTCGGTATTGTACATTACCTGGATATCTGGAACTCCCGTGCCTATAAGGAACTTACCGGCAGAGGATATGGAAAAACATTAGGTGAGGTGATGGTGAATACGATCGCAGATGTATTTGACCTTACCACAGAAGACGATTTTTATGCGCGTTCCAATGCCGAGGAAACCGCGCTTCATGGAGATCCGGCTATCCGTATCAATCCTTTCCCAAAGCCTGATTACGTGATTGAAGATCCGATGGTACGTGTATCTCCCGGATTCATATCCGTTGCTGAGAAATCCTTTAAGGTCTCATCAGGAATTCTGAACCTTGGTAAGGCGCCCAATAAGGATATCGTGGTAGAAACCAAAAGAACCTTTCCCGATGGGTCTGTAATGATCGTCTCCCGCGATACCATACCCGGTGTCCGCTATAAGGATTCCGTGACGGTTATTGTACCCATCGATCCGAATCACGATAAAGGCCTGAATAAGATTACGGTAACGGTTGATGCTGATAATGCCGCCGATGAGCTGTATGAAAGCAATAATACCGTAACCAAAGAGGTGATGATCTACGAAGATGAGGCGCGTCCGGTTTATCCCTACAATTTTGCCATCATCAATAAACCCGTTATCAAATTAACGGCATCGACGGCTAACCCCTTTTCACCGGTAAAGGATTATAAGATGGAACTGGATACCACTGAGTTGTTCAACTCTCCTCTGAAGGTAACCCGAACTACCACTGCAGCAGGTGGCATAATGGAATTTGATCCGGGCATCAGCTTTAAAGACAGTACCGTCTATTACTGGCGTGTTTCGCCCATCGTTTCAGGCGGCACACTCAACTGGAATACCGCATCTTTCATTTACCTGGCCAACAGTGAACCCGGCTTTAACCAGTCGCATATTTTCCAGCACCTGAAAAGCGGTGAAACGAAACTGACGCTGGATTCCACTTCAAAAACCTGGAAATTCGGAACCGCCTACCAGAACTTCTTTATCAAGCAAGGCTCGTGGGTAACCAGTGGCGCCGTGCAGGAAGCCGCTTTGTCTGTAGCCGTAAATTCCGTTGCCACGATCCGTTTGACCTGTTGGTTCCAGTCACTAGTCTTTAATGTATTTGACGCCACTACCTTCAAGCCTTTACTGAACAGAACAGTAATACCTTACGGCAGTGACGCTTCTTACCCGCTCGGTCTCGGTTTATTCGAGAGCACGGATCCGGAGTGTTATGGCCAGCCAACAAAAGAGCAGAACTTCGAGTTTCGCTATACCGATACCAGCAGCCGCCGGAAGATCATGGAATTTATGAGAGACCGGATCCCTGATAACTCCTATGTCATCGTGCGCAATTTCACCCTGGATGAAAGTGTCTTCGGCGGATTCCCGGTTGCCTATATCAAAGACTGGATGGCGGATACGGCCTACTATGGCGCCGGACAATCGCTTTACCATTATCTGAAGAATGCCGGCTTATCCTCTATCGATTCTTTCTACCGGGTGCGTCCGTTTGCCCTGGTGTATAAGAAAGGTGGAACGGAACCTTTCAGCTCCAAATGGGTTATGGGAGCCGGTGCCTATGATAATCCAACTCTTACGGTTGACGTACCTACTTCCGATACGATAGGATATATGACCTCACCCGTATTCGGTCCGGCCAAGGCCTGGAAAGAACTGAAATGGAGAGGTGCTTCATTGGAAGGAGGCGGAGGCGATAATCCTACCGTAAACGTATTGGGCATTACCGCCAACGGGCAGGTAGATACTTTATATAACAATCTGAATACCGGCAACCAGAACTTCGATCTTTCGGGTATCGATGCCAAAATGTATCCTTACGTTCAGCTGCGTATGCGCAATACCGATACGGCCGACTATACTCCTTATCAATTGCGCTACTGGAGGCTGACTTACAGCCCGGCCCCGGAAGGAGCCGTAGCCCCGAACCTGTATTTTAAGATGAAGGATACGGTGGATATTGCGGAGCCCATCAACCTGAAGCTGGCCTTCAAGAATATAAGTGAAGCGGCCTTCAGCGACAGCATCCGGATCAAGGCAGTAGTGACCGATAAGAACAATGTTCAGCATGTGATCCCGGTTATGAAGCATAAGCCGCTTCCGGCGAGCGACACCCTGAACGTGACGATGGATCTGGATACCCGCCAGCTGGTGGGAGCGAATTCACTTTATCTGGAAGTGAACCCGGATAATGACCAGGTGGAGCAATACCGCTTCAACAACTTTATCTATAAGACCTTCTACGTGCGGCCTGATACGCTGAACCCGATCATGGATGTAACCTTCGATAATGTTCATATCCTGAACCATGATATCGTGTCTTCCAAACCGAATGTTCAGATCAAGATAAAGGACGATGCCAAGTGGTTCCTGCTGAACGACACTTCCGTGGTGAATGTTCAGGTGCGTTATCCAAACAATACCCTAAAGAATTTCAATTTCAACAGCGATACCATGCAGCTGGTGCCGGCGCAACAGGCTCCCAACGGAGATAATACAGCCAGCATCAATATGAAGCCCTACTTCCCTGAAGATGGGGAGTATGAGCTGATCGTTTCGGGCAAGGATATGAGCCAGAACAAGGCAGGGGCCGTTCAATACCGGGTAGCGTTCCAGGTGATCAACAAACCCATGATCTCCAATATGCTGAACTATCCGAATCCGTTCACCACCTCTACTGCTTTTGTATTCACCGTAACGGGAAGCGAGGTGCCTCAGAACATTCGAATACAAATCCTGACCATTACCGGAAAGGTAGTACGGGAGATCACTAAAGAGGAATTGGGCCCTATCCATATTGGCCGGAACATCACCGAATATAAATGGGATGGTAAGGACCAGTATGGACAGGAGCTGGCCAACGGAGTTTACCTGTACCGGGTGATCACGAACCTGAATGGCAAGTCGCTGGATCAATACAAGGCCGATGGCGATACTACCGATAAGTATTTCAACAAAGGCTATGGCAAAATGTATAAGATGCGCTAAGACATAACAGCTCGTAAAAAAAGGCCCTGAAACGTCAGGGCCTTTTTTTATTGACCGGCGCAACCGATTTTTGACCTATGCGGCAATTGAAGAAATGGATCAAGCGATATTTTTCCGGATGGCTTTACCGGAAAGCTCTGCAGCCGGCCCGCTTCCAGGCGCTTGCATCAAGGGTGGCTTCCGCCACATCGGTGCGGGATGCCGCAGGCGATCTGTTTACCTATCATGGAGAGGATGGAATTATCCAGTATCTCTTGAATCAGGTAACAGATATTCCACCGGTATTTGTCGATATCGGAGCTGGTGACTGCATCAAGGGCAATTGTGCCACCCTCGCCGTGCATCAACAATGGAAAGGCCTGTTTATTGATGCTGATCCTTTTCAGATCGGCACCGGCCGGTCTTTTTACGCCCGGGTGCTTCCTGCAGCACAGAAAAGGCTTCAATTTTTAGCGCGTTATGCGCGCCCTGATACCATCAATAACCTTCTCCTTAAATCCGGCCTGGAAGGTGCGGTTGGTTTGCTTTCGATCGATATCGATGGCAATGATTACTGGATCTGGGAAGCTCTTGATGTGATTCAACCAATGCTAGTTGTGATTGAAGCAAAAGTGGAATTTGGCCTGCACAATGTAGTCGTTCCCTATTCCAATAAAAACCATCCCAGCTTTGACCGTATGAATAATGGAGCTTCAGTAACCGCGCTCCGAAACCTGGGTCGCCGGAAAGGATATGTACTGGTTGCGAGTAACCCACAGGGTTATAATCTTTTCTTCCTGCGTAAGGAAAATGTGCGGCATCCGCTCCGTGAACTGACGCCGGATGAGGTATTGCAAAGCCAGGAGGCAAAGGACAGCTTTTATAAGGACCGTTTTTTTGAAGCGCATGAATTCATCCGGCCCGAATGAGGCCTATAAGAAATCAGGGTTGCGATTTCAACGTATCTGTCCGTATCAGCCAATACCCCGGAGTTTCTTCCTGTATCTTGAAATTATAATGAGAAAGCAAGGCCGGAATACCCGGCCATTTTATAGGCATGCGAAGTAGAATCGTAACGGGCCTTCCGAGCCATTTCTGTTGCATTACACCCTGATTCATTACAGCATTCCATTCTTTTTCTTTCTGTTGAACAAATGGGGTGGTAAACGGATGGGAGACCAAAGGATACGCTTTTGTATAGATCGTAGAAAGATATGCCAGGTCCCTGTCATCCATGATCAGTAACGTACCGGTATTGGAGGTCTTATCCAGGTAATTCATCACTTGTTTCTGCTCCTTCGTAATATGACCAGTAGAAGGAAGATCCGCGCGGGAACCTATAAAATTAGCCAGCCAGGCAATATTGTCGGAGCAGAATACAAAACCTAAAACAATCAGTCCGGCTCCATAAAATCGACTTTTTACAAATGCGGTAACCTGGTTGAGCATTGGTAAACCCAACAGAAAAAGGCTGGTCCATACATAACCCCTGGTGAAATGGATAGGCTGCATGGAAACAGGCAGAAAAAGCTCATGGTTGGCCAACAAAAAAGCACCAGTGAACCAGCATATTAATAAACGAACGGATGGGCCTGAAAAGCGCAACCGGAAATTCTGCATAAAAAAACTTCCCAGGGCCAGCGAGCCAACCAGGCAATAGGCAGGCAGCATATTGAAGTACCGTAGTTTCCAGGGCAGGCTGTATTGATCTGCCACGGAACGATGTTCCGGAAAATGGTTGAGGTAAACCAGGTAAAAGTAGAGGTGAAAAGCCGTGATCAGAGCTATAGCCAGTGCAAACCAAACAGGAAAGGTCCTTTTTTTCGTTAGCCATTCCAGGGAGATCCAGAGTCCAACGATGACCAGTAATTCAATCCCGGTGAAAGGGTGCGATAATGAAGTGATCAATACTGTCAACGCTGCCTGTAACCATCTCTTTCTCAGAATCAGATAAATGGAGGACAGGAACAGAAAATGGTAATAGGCTTCACAGGAAAAGAATTGCGCCCTTCCCCAATTCAGACCCCACCAGCCGGAAGCCGGGTCCAGGTACAACACACCATCCAGAAAATGGATATCAGCATTGTTATAAAGCAGATGGATCGGAATGCCGGTAAAGACCAGCAGGCCGCCACCCCATCCTAGAAGGATCAGGTGAAAAATGCGTTGTGCAGAGCCGGGCAATAACCGGTCATACAATTTAATGAGCATCCGGAAGCCCAAAAATGTAAAGAGCAGCGTAAATAGCGGCAGTAGCACCACTACCGGCACCCTTAGCTTTAGTAAAGCAGCGAACAAAAGAGTCTGCGGCTGAAAATAGACAGGTGCATATTCATTGCTGTCGTTAAACGGGTTGGAATAAAACAATGAAGGCGAACCGGCATCAAGGTATTGCTTTCCATAAGCCAGGTACGATACATTATCCGGTTGAATGAACCCCGTCGGTATCAGATGGGATGAATGGTGGAACCAGTACGAAAGAAAAAACAAGAGCATGGGTAATGTCAGCGCTGCGGCCAGCCATCCGTTTCCTGTTTTTTTACTATTCATTTTTTCTGTCGGTAATGAGCCAGGTAAATAATGCAGGCAATAAACACCAGAAAGCTGATGATTCCAAGAATGATAATCTTCAGGGGCCGGTACCGAAATTCTACCGTGTGATTTCCGGAGGGCAGGACTATTTTCATGAAGGCCCGGTGATCCAATTCAATTTTTTGTTTTCTACCATCCAGAAGGGCTTCCCAATTATGATTGAATTGCTGAGTCAGGTGAAGTGTATCGGGAAACCTGCCATCGGTATGGAGGGTAAAGCGTTGCGGTTCAAAGCCGGTAAGTTTTACGGAATCAAGATCTGCATAATAAAAAGGGTGACTGGAAATAGCCGAAATTTCTTCCGTATGATGCAGCAGACTGCCGTATTGGCTATTGGTGGTTGGAGAGACAAAATATCCCTGAACGGATATTTTCTTTGAATAGAAAGGCCTATAACCAAAAGGAGTTACCAGGTCTTCATCAAGGCTATTATTTTCTACATTCGCCTGTGCTTCCTTTATAGGAAATCCTGTAGGACCTGAACGGATAAACTGATCCTGAAGTGCGGTACGGTAGGTTGATACGGTGGTAAAAGGCATACAGAAAAAAGCCATTACCGCCATATTGAGTGAGCCTATTAAAACTAAACGGTTCAGACGGCCTTTTGAAAACCATAGGGCCAGCAGAAAGATGAATTGTACCGGAGCCAGGATCAGGATCCATACTTCCATGGATGCCGTATCTATCAACTGTTTCAGGTAAGGAATGGAAAGCTTGAATGATTTAGCATAGTGTACCAGTTGCGACAAGGAATAGCCCTGGCATGCTGCATAAATAGTAGTTGCCATTAACAACACTAAAACGATATACCAGTTCCGGTTAAAGTATCGCGGAGCCACTTGAAAAGCCTGATAGCCGAAACCGGATAATAACAGACCACCTATTATGGTAAATAAGCGGGCCGTAGCGGGGTGGCGAAAACTGTTCATCAGTGGCAGCACATGATAGAAAAAGGTGCGAACTGGCGTAGCGGCTCCCAGGCTGAACAAAAAGAACAGTAAAGTAATCAATAGCAGCCAACTGTGTCTTTTCCACGCGCCGCATACAAACAGGAAGATCATAAAAAATAAAGGCACCAGTCCGAAGTATGCATTCCGGGCACTGATATCATTTACCAGGGAAGAGCGGTAAGAAGCTGAAGGAAAGAGCCAGGAGAAGGTGTTTTTCAAATGGAAAGGGTTGGAAAGGGCCTGTTGCAGGCTGGCGCCTTTTCCCCGCGCATAGTAGGGAAGAAATTCCAGGTACGATACGATTGCAGGCAGGCAAATCAGCAGTGAAATGACTGCACTGATAGTTATACCTTTTAGTAATGGAGCCACAGCAGCATATCCACTTTTGCGATAGCGAAGAAAAGACTGATGAATTGTAATAAACAGAAGAAGATAGAAGGTAATGATGAAGAAGCTGAGGTAGCCTGCCAAAAACAGTAGTGATGTGACGAATGCCAAGAGAACAGCATGGCGGAAGGAAGGGTGTTCCAAAAGCCGCTTAAAATATACCAGAACGAAGGGCACATAGGCTGCCGATGCAATCCAAGGAATGAAGGTGCAGCTATCTATAAAGAATCCGGAACACTGGTAGGCAACAGCCAGTAAAAAGCAGAGTGGTCTTTCCCAGGAAAAGCTGCGGCAGAGTTTAAAGAATCCCCAGCCGGCCAGACAGATGTAGAAAAGCGTTTCCCATTGCAGCAGGCGCATGGAATAGCGAGAGAAAAGTGAAAAAAGGAATACAACCGGATTCCATACACCACTTTGTATATCGGCATGCAGCGGTACACCCGTAAACAGGTAGGGAGACCAGAATGGAAAATAGCCGTGCTGAATGGATTCGCTGACATGAAAGCGGTAGGGAAGGAAATAGATCACGGCGTCGTTCTTCAGTGAAAAAAGGCCTGTACTCAGCGGCCAATACATAAGAAGCGGTACCACTGCCAGCAGTCCATACCACAGATAATTGCTGTCAGCGTTTTGCTTATGTAGCCGCATGTCCATTTTTTTCCCAGACTGCAAGAATACTTTTTCCGAAGGTATGACCCGTAACCCTATCTGCTAACCGCGATACCGGGATCAGTGTTCTATCCCAGAAGCGAAGTTGCGAAACGGTGGGATAGGACTGCCGCAACAGATATTTATTCATAAACGAAGCAAAGAATCCAAGGCTATCCAGATATTCCAGCTGCAGGAGTTCCAGATCAGGCGGAGTCAGTTGCTTCAGTTCCGATGCAGCATATCTTCTGTAATGTCCGATCGATTGGTCAAACTCACTGAAGAGGAACTGGAACGCAGGGGAGAGGACGATCAAGACACCTTTTTCGTTCAATAAGGCAGCCGCGTTTTTCAGTTCCTGGCGGTCGTTTTCGATATGCTCCAGAACGTCGATATACAGGATAACATCAAACTTTTTACGTGCGACAACCGCAAGATCACCGCAAACTATAGCGATGTTGGAAGGAAACTGGTTTCTTATAGCCTGTAAGTACTGGCATTGCCGTGCATCGGGCTCCAGCATAGTCCAGGTAACTGCTGTACCGGCATTAAAAGCACGGGTTGCGGATCCAATGCCGGCCCCTACCTCCAGAACATCGCCTTTGAGGTATTGACTGATCCGGGATAACAGGTAGCTTTTCCAATTATGTGCCTGTTCGAAAAGTTCCAACTCTTTGCCCTGGTATATGAATTCGTTATTCAATAGCTCCTCCTGCTTTAATGGGAACCGGATCAAAGTTCCGTTTCAGCTTCAAGAAATACAATTCAAAAGCATAATAACTCGCTATGCTAAGACCAACTGCCAGCAAGGCGCATAGGAGAGAGGTGATTGAATTTGATACTATTCCGGGCTCTAGTGGTATCCATGCTGCCAAAACAGGAGAAAGCAGGATATACAAAGGCCAGTGTATGATATACAGGCCAAAGGATATCTTTCCCAGAAAAGGCAGGGGCGGAAGGGTAAATATATTTCTGATAAACCTGTTGTTACCCATCGTTCCTGCATTCACCAAAAGGCCAAACAGGAAGGCAAAGGTTGTATAGCCCACGAGTGCCAGGTAGGGAAAGGTAAAATGATAGATCCGGTTAATGGCATCGAAAAGGAAATTCAGCCCTGCAAAGCCCAATACTACCCAGGGCATAAACCTCGATAGCACATTACCATAGGTATGCTGGATCAGCGCCACCATGCAGCCGATGCAGATGCCATCTATTCTGGAAAATGTATAAAAATTATAATAGGCCAGGTTCTCAATCCGGTTGATCCAGATAAAAAGCCTTACACCAAACACGATCATAAGCACCAGTGAAATAAATAGCAAAAGCCCTTTGGGCTTTTTGATCACCAGAAAAGCAAAGGGCCAGAGAAGGTAGAATTGTTCTTCGACGGCCAGCGACCAGTAATGATTCAGCAGGCCCATACCATTGGGCGAAGGAAAAAATATGTACAGCCAGTTCTGCAGAAAAGTCCAGAGCCAGAGTTGATTCTGCCGATAGTAGGTGAACAGTTCTTTATGTGCCGTAAGAGAAGGGACGATAAAAAGGAACACAATCAGACTCAGGGTATAAAGCGGCAAAATCCGGAGAGCCCTTTTGGCGAAGAAGTTTTTTAACGCTCCCGGCTGCCCTGTGGTATTCAGGAGGATAGATGTAATCAGAAATCCGGAAAGTACAAAAAACAGATCCACCCCCAGCCAGCCAAAATAAGAATAATTGGAAAACGTGAAATTATGATAAATGACTACCAGCAAAATAGCCAGTCCTCTCATGCCGTCAAGGGCAGGATAGTGGAGCCTGGCAGAATGCGATCCGTAATTCAGCTGGTGGTTGGTCAAATTCAATTAATCCAAAGATAATTTTCTCAGGATATATTTTCCCAACAGATCGAATTCAAGGTTTACGGTATCAGCTTCATTCAAAAACTTCAGGTTGGTATGTTCGTAGGTGTAAGGGATGACAGCCACGCTAAAGCGGTCTTTTTTAACACCAAAAGCCGTGAGGCTAATGCCATTCACACATATAGAACCCTTTTCTATGATCAGGGGAGCAAATTTTTTAGGAAAGCGGAACTGATATTCCCAGCTGCCTTTTTTGTTTTTTGACCGTATAATGGATCCTGTTGTATCCACATGTCCCTGTACAAAATGGCCATCGACTCTCTGATTGGCGACCAGACTACGTTCCAGGTTTACCACAGTGCCCTGTTTCCATTGGTTCAGGTTGGTTTTTTCCAGTGTCTCAGCTACAGCTGTAACCCGGTGGCATCCATTTTCAACGGCCTCTACCGTAAGGCATACCCCGTCATGGGCAATACTCTGATCGATGGTAAAGCTATCAGACAGCGCCGATTCTATCCAGAAGGTCTTGTTCGTCCCTTCGCTAATTACCTCTTTTACAGTTCCAAAACTTTCAACAATGCCGGTAAACATGCCGCGAAATTCGTTGTTTTTTGCATTTTATTTTGGTTTGATCTGGTTTTGATGCTTATCTTTGTCAACCGAAAAATTATTTAAAGGAGGTATATAGCATGCTAATCATTGATTCAAAAGACTGCGAAAACATCGATAAAGCCTTAAAGAAGTACAAAAAGAAATTCGAAAAGGCAAAGATCTTATTGCAGTTGCGTGAAAGACAGTCTTTTACAAAACCTTCCGTTTCCCGCAGAAACCAGGTTCTGAAAGCTGTTTACAAGCAAAAGATTGCGAGCGGTCAGATCGAAGCATAAGCTCACAGCCTCTACTACATATTTTATAGCTGCAAGGTTTTCAGTACTTTGCAGCTATTCTTTTTACTATGGGTGTAGTACCAGCGTTTCTCCAGCCCTTCCTGGATTATCTGAAGTTTGAAAAGCGCTATTCGCAGCATACACTGGTTTCCTATGAAACAGATCTTACCGCTTTTTTCCATTACCTGGAAGCGCAATACGGGTCCCTGGAATTAAACACAATTTCCCATCTATATGTACGGAGCTGGCTTGCCACCCTGAAGGAAAAGGGCCTGACAGCCAAATCGATCAACCGTAAGATATCCAGCTTAAAATCTTTTTTCAAATACCAGTTAAAAACAGGTGTTCTGGAGCAGAGTCCGATGGCAAAGGTCGTATCCCCCAAAACCGAGCGCCGATTGCCCAATTTTGTAGCGGACAGGGATATTGACACTTTATTTCGGCATGTTGTCTTCCCTGACGGCTATCTAGGCGGGATGGAACGAATGATACTGCTACTTTTTTACCATACTGGGATTCGCTTAAACGAGCTCGTTAATCTCAGGATCAGTCAGGTGAATTTTTATACCAATACCTTAAAAGTTTTAGGGAAGGGCAACAAAGAACGGATGATTCCTATAGGGATTGGATTGCGGGAGCAACTCCAGGAGTATATCCAGGTACGGAAGGATCATTTTCCCGGGACAGAAGAAGATTGCCTCTTGCTGAGCAAAAAAGGTAAGAAACTGGCAGCCCGTGCGGTATATGATATTGTAAGGAAATACCTGAGCCTGGTAACTACCATAGAGAAAAGGAGCCCGCACGTAATGCGGCATACCTTTGCCACCCACCTTACCAATAATGGCGCGGACCTGAATGCTGTCAAAGAACTGCTGGGTCACAGCAGCCTTGCCGCTACACAGGTTTATACCCATAATACGATTGAAAAGCTTAAACATATTTACAGTAAGGCACATCCGAAAGCCTGACTTAAAAATTCGAAAAAAAAGGGTCCTGCTTCTTGGTAGAAAGTTGTGTGTGGTCTAACTTCATAGTGAACGCAAAGCCATCAGACCGGCTCAGTTCTTTGAAACATTTTTTCACCGCTAAAAAATCGAATTCTATGATTGTTCATGTTCAAGCAGTACACTTTGATGCAGACAGCAAGTTGATGGAGTACATCAATAAGAAACTCGAGAAATTACAGCAATATCACGACCGCATTATCAAAGTTGACGTATTTCTGATTCTGGATAATGTAGTTCATACCATAAAAGACAAGATCGCCGAAATCAGGGTACATGTACCCAAATCAGATTTCTTTGTAAAGTCCACCAGCAAATCATTTGAAGCCTCCTTCGACGAGGCGCTGGAAGCCATGATCCAGCAGATTAAAAGAAAAAAACAGCGGCAGGCAGCCCTGTAAAATTGACTGACCCCTCCAGCGAGGGGTTTTTTTATGCCCCGGCCCCTTATTTTTTTCTTTTCAATTATTTTTTCAATTGTGGAATTCCATTACCTTTGCCTTCCCAAAAAAAGGGGTAGTTCTTTTTATTGTGAATAGCAATTGTGACAATTAGCCCGTTCGCTAATTTCGGAGGCGTTACATAATTGCCACTTTAGCTCAGCTGGTAGAGCAACTGATTTGTAATCAGTAGGTCGTTGGTTCGATTCCGACAAGTGGCTCCAGCCAGGTAGGGGATCAGGTGCAGGATAGGAGGTCGAAGGGCCGCATATCATACACCGGATCGACTTACCAGAGCGGGCAGGTTCCAGAGCGGCCAAATGGGGCGGACTGTAAATCCGCTGTCTTTCGACTTCAGAGGTTCGAATCCTCTCCTGCCCACTGATCAGGATCTCCGGCCACAAGCCGGGATTTTGATCGTAGTTCTTTTAAAAGTGCTGATATTGCGCCCGTATTCAAAAACGATGCGCTTAATTTGCACAGTTATCTGCGGAAGTAGCTCATTTGGTAGAGCGATAGCCTTCCAAGCTATAGGTGGCCGGTTCGAGCCCGGTCTTCCGCTCCAATCGAGTTGTCAGAAGAGATGACGGATGACCAAGTTGCCTCTGTCAACTGCAATGGTTACCTGTCATCACATCTGGCAAGCCGTTGTAGCTCAGGGGTAGAGCACTTCCTTGGTAGGGAAGAGGTCGTGAGTTCGATTCTCACTAACGGCTCTCAGCTTTGACGCTCCTTCGGGATGGTCAGGGCTAAACAGAAGAAAACGGCAGAAAGATTCTAGGGAATTTTCCTGCAGTATTATAAAAGCTTCAGAACTGCTGCGGCGGGGAAGAAGGAAACGAAACAAATATTTAAAAACTCCACAACTAAAAACCGATAAAGATGTCTAAAGAGGCCTTTAAGAGGGACAAACCCCACGTAAACGTTGGTACCATCGGTCACGTAGACCACGGTAAAACAACTTTGACCGCTGCCATTACGTCTATCCTTGCTGCAAAAGGCATGGGTAACGTGGCAAAGAAATATGATGAAATTGATGGTGCACCTGAAGAAAAAGAAAGGGGTATCACCATTAACACGGCTCACGTAGAGTACCAGACGGCTTCCCGCCACTATGCTCACGTTGACTGTCCTGGTCACGCTGACTATGTTAAGAACATGATCACTGGTGCGGCTCAGATGGATGGCGCTATTTTAGTTGTGGCGGCTACAGACGGACCTATGCCTCAAACCAAAGAGCACATCCTTTTGGCTCGTCAGGTAGGCGTTCCCCGTATTGTAGTATTCATGAACAAAGTGGACCTCGTTGACGATCCGGAATTATTGGAGCTTGTGGAAATGGAAATCCGCGACCTGTTAAGCTCTTACGGATTCGACGGTGACAATACACCAATTATCCAAGGTTCTGCAACCGGCGCTCTGGCTGGCGAAGAAAAATGGGTGAGCAAAATCGATGAGCTGATGGATGCTGTGGATACTTATATCCCATTACCTCCACGCCCGGTTGACCTTCCATTCCTGATGTCTGTAGAGGACGTATTCTCTATCACAGGACGTGGTACTGTAGCTACAGGTCGTATCGAAAGAGGCCGTATCAAAGTGGGTGAGCCCGTTGAGATCGTAGGTCTGATCGATGCTCCTCTTACTTCTACCGTTACCGGTGTGGAAATGTTCCGCAAATTACTGGATGAAGGTGAAGCTGGTGATAATGCAGGTCTGCTGCTGCGTGGTATTGAGAAAACCCAGATCCGTCGTGGTATGGTAATCGTGAAGCCAGGCTCTATCACTCCGCACACTGATTTCAAAGGTGAAGTATATGTACTGAGCAAAGAAGAAGGCGGACGTCACACTCCATTCTTCCAGAAATACCGTCCTCAGTTCTATTTCCGTACAACGGACGTAACCGGTGAGGTAGAATTACCAGCTGGTACTGAGATGGTTATGCCTGGTGATAACACCAACCTTACGGTTAAATTGATTCAGCCTATCGCGATGGAGAAAGGATTGAAGTTTGCGATTCGTGAAGGTGGTCGTACCGTAGGTGCCGGTCAGGTGACTGAAATCTTAAAATAAGCTTTAAGCCTCAAGCTTTTAGCTTTATCCGCCCGGCGCGGATTGCAAAGATCATTATATTTGCAACATAATTCTAAAAGCTGTCCAGCTCTGCGGGATAGCTTTTAGCTTTCTACGGGCATAGTTCAATGGCAGAATAGCGGTCTCCAAAACCGTTGATGGGAGTTCGAATCTCTCTGCCCGTGCTAAAGCTTCGGAGAGCCGAAAGGTTTGATGAGCACCAATTTTTAGTCATGAATAAAGTATCCAATTATTTCCGCGACTCGTATGCAGAGCTGATGGGAAAAGTAACCTGGCCTACCTGGACACAGTTACAGCAATCTACTATGATCGTTCTGGTGGCCACCCTGGTGATCACCGCAGTGGTAGCCCTGATGGATTTTGTTGCCGCCGGTGGTTTGAATCTTATTTATAAATTATTTTAATAATGGTAGAAGCTACGACACAGAATACCCAGGAGCCGCAGCAGCAGCAGGATACGAAATGGTATGTGCTGCGTGTTGTGAGCGGTAAAGAGCGGAAGGTTAAGGAATACCTGGACAAAGAGGTTTCGCGTGGCGGTTGGGGAAACGTGGTGAAGCAGGTGTTTCTGCCTGTTGAGAAGGTGTATAAGGTTCAGAACGGGAAAAAAGTTATGCGTGAGCGCAACTACTATCCTGGTTATGTAATGATTGAAGTCGCTGATGGTAAACTTGGAGATGATCTCCGGGATATCATTAAAAATACCACCAATGTGATCCATTTCCTTGGCAAGGAAAACCCTATCGCTCTTCGTAAGGCGGAAGTGAACAAGATGCTAGGTAAGATGGATGAAATGGCTGAGGCTGGTGGCGTAAGCATGAGCGAGCCCTTCATTGTCGGAGAAACGATTAAGATCATTGAAGGACCATTTAATGATTTCAATGGTGTGATCGAGGAAGTGAATGATGAAAAGAAAAAGCTGAAGGTTACGGTTAAGATCTTCGGCCGTTCCACACCGGTAGAACTCAACTACATGCAGGTGGAAAAGATCAGTTAATACTACAATTTTTACTGTATATGGGCCATCTGATCAGCAGATGGCCTTTTTGTTAAAGCCAGTATAATTTCATGCGAAGCGGTATTTATTTATGATGACCGGTAACATAATGCCTCCTTTGCACGTCTACATTCGTATCAAGAAAACCTCACCAATGCGCCTGATCCTTACGATCATTGTAAGTCTATCCCTTATTGCCCCTGCTTTTGCTCAGGTTCCCGTTAAAAAATTGCCGGCTCAGCGTATCAGCGCACCCATTAAGGTAGACGGGCAGCTGGACGAGGCCATCTGGAAGGAGCTTACACCCGTAACAAATTTCGTAGAATGGCGTCCCAGTGCAGGGAAGCCGGAAGACAGCACCTCCCGTACGGTTTTATATATAGCCTATGACAATACGTCTATTTATGTTGGCGGATACGTTCATGAAAGAACTAAGGACAGTATTTCCCGCGAGCTAATAGGACGAGATAAAGTAGGTGTAAATGATTTTATAGGTGTTATACTGGATACGTACAACGATAAGATCAACGCAGTTGGATTTTATGTAACGCCATATGGAGAGCAATATGATGCAAAATATTCCAATTCCGGAGATGAGGATGATAGCTGGAATTCAGTATGGGATAGCGAAGCCCAGATCCATTCGGATGGCTGGACCTTTGAAATGAGGATACCCTATTCAGCGCTTCGATTTGCCAACCGTGAAGACCAGACCTGGGGCTTAAACATTACACGCCGCCGGCAAAAAACGGGTCAGCAGTACATGTGGAATCCCGTAGATCCTAAAATCAATGGATTCATCAACCAGGAAGGTGAATGGACCGGTATCGAAAAGATTCATGCGCCATTGCGTCTTTCCTTTTCGCCCTATTTATCTGCGTACGTAAATCATTATAAGGAAGACAGCAAGGCGTGGAGAAGCAGTATCAACGGGGGTATGGATGTGAAATATGGTATTAATGAAGCCTTTACCCTTGACATGACACTGATTCCCGATTTCGGGCAGGTGCAAAGTGATAATCGCGTATTGAACCTTTCACCCTTTGAAGTAAAGTATAATGAGAACCGGGCCTTCTTCACAGAGGGAACGGAACTGTTTAATAAAGGCAACCTTTTTTATTCGAGGAGAATCGGGAGCAGTCCCATTCACTATGATGATGTATACAGTTCCATAGGACCTGACGAGAACGTGATCAAGAATCCACAGGAATCAAAGCTGATCAACGCCACCAAAATTTCCGGCCGTACCAAGAAAGGTTTGGGGATCGGCTTTTTCAATGCCATTACCAAGCCTATGTATGCTGAAGTAGAGAATTCGGCAAAGGAAACAAGACGTATAGAAACCAATCCGCTGACCAATTATAATATTGCCGTTCTGGATCAGACACTCAAGAACAATTCTTCCGTGTCGCTTATCAACACCAATGTATTACGTTCCGGAGCGGACTATGATGCCAATGTTACGGCGGGCCTTTTCAATTTCAATAACAAGAAGAATACCTATAACTGGAATGGGAAATTTGCCCTGAGCCAGATCAGCGGACAGCAGGCCAACGGTAAAAATGATCTTGGGTATTCGCACCAGATAGGTTTTGGCAAGACCGGCGGTCGCTGGAATTTCCAGTTGACACAGGAGGTTGCTGATGAAAAGTATAATATTAACGACCTTGGTCTTCTCTTCAACAATAACTATATCGATCATTATTTCTGGACCGGTTACAGGTGGTTGAAGCCCGGCAACTGGTACAACAGGATCCAGGTGAATTATAATGCTTCTTACAGTACATTATACCATAAGTTCCAGAATCAGCAGGTTG
>DATAHC010000445.1:0-2608 GCA_036263415.1 Flavisolibacter sp. | reverse complement strand
AGAAAGAAGCTTCCTGAAATACATTCATAAGAATCTCGCTTAGCTTTGATGGATGGCATGTTACGAATTCAATGGAATAAAACCGGTAGTGCATCCTTCTTCTTTTGTTCATCCTCAGGCTACTGTTACGGGCAATGTGGTCATTGGAAAGAACGTATATATCGGTCCTGGATGTGCGCTTCGGGGAGACTGGGGTGCCATTGTTATTTCTGACGGTTGTAATGTGCAGGAGAATTGTACCGTGCATATGTTTCCGGGGGTAACGGTACTGCTGAAAGAAAATGCACATATTGGTCATGGCGCCATCATACACGGTGCCACAATCGGAAAGAACTGCCTGGTAGGGATGAACGCTGTGATCATGGATGAAGTAATGGTAGGGGATGAATGCATTATCGGCGCTCTTTGCTTCATCAAACAGGGGGAAGTGATCCCTCCGCGGTCGCTGATCGTAGGCAATCCTTCCCGCATTGTACGCCAGGTGAGCGACGAGATGATAGCCTGGAAAACGGAGGGCACGCAGCTGTACCAGTCATTGCCGGCGCAATGTTTCGATACGCTACGACCCTGCGAACCCTTACCGGAATGGGTCGCCCAGGAACCTCTTGTCACCAGTACCTATAAGCCCCTTCCGAAAAGCTGATCCGTAACACAAATAATAGGCAGACGACATAGAAAATCGTAACTTAACATTCCTCACCTTTTCTAAATCGCAGCGTATGAAATTAAAGCTACCCTTAGTAGTACTCTCCTCTCTGTGCCTGATAAGCAGTCCTGTCTGGGCACAGAAAGACCGGTTCGCCTATGCCATCACCGATCTTACCAGAGAAGGCGGCGGATGGAATGCCCTTCGAAGAATTGACCTAGGGTCCGGGACCTGCTCTGAGGTACTGTTAAATGGTACGGAGCAAAAAACTGTTTACGATGCGGCCAGTAAAAAGCCGTTTACACCGGCATCCGATGCGCGTCTGGGCAACCAGGTGCAGCTACCGTTCGGCACAGGTGTTGCCGCTGCTGCTTACGATAAAAAACATAACCGTCTCTACTTCACGCCTATGTTCGTCGATCAGCTGCGCTACATCGACCTGAAGACGATGGAAGTGTTTTATATAACCGGGCAGGCGCTGACCGGAATGGTGAATACCAATAATGATGAAGGCAAGATTGTTACCCGGATGGTGATCACGCCCGACGGTGATGGCTATGCCATCACAAATGACGCCTCCAGCATGGTGCGGTTCACTACGGGGAAAAAACCAAGGATTGAACAGCTGGGAGCTCTGGTGGACGATCCGTCCAATAATACGATTTCCATACACAACCGGTGCAGCAGCTTTGGTGGCGATATGATCGCTGATGATCAGGGGAACCTGTATATTCTGTCTGCCCAGAAGAATGTATTCGTGGTAAATACAAAGACCAAAGTAGCCCGGCTGCTTGCTTCTATCACCCAGCTTCCGGATGGATTCACCGTCAATGGTGCCGTTGTGGATGCAGAGGGTTCTTTATTGGTGAGCAGTGCCGTTGATGGATCCTCCTATTATGTGGTGAATCCGGCAACCTGGTCGGCCACAGCCTATACGGCTTCTGCAGGAATTTACCGTAGTTCTGATCTTGCCAACAGTAATTTTCTTTCGTCCGGTGTAACAGCCAGGGAAATCCCCCTGATCAAACAGGCGGCAGGAACTAACTCAAAGGCTGTTTCTGTCTATCCGAATCCGGTATCTTCCAATACAGTCCGTATTCAGTTCCATGCGATCCCCAACGGTGATTACACTATTGAACTGACGGATGCCGTAGGACGCAGGGTACTTCAAAAACAGATCACCGTTAACCAGGAGGAACAAATTCAAAACCTGAGCTTAGGCAACCGCCGTGCACAGGGATCGTATGTAGTAAGAGTTATCAATCGCGGTAAACAATCGGTATACATTCAAAAGTTGCTTGTTCAATAACCAGCCTGATCCCTCTGACAATCCCGCCCTCACAGGCGGGATTTTTTTAGCGCTCATCCTTCCAAATGGTCCGGATGAATTGGGCCTTTTCATTGAAATCATCGCATTGGCGGTCGCCCCTTCCCGTTATCCCTCCGCTGGGCGCGCAGATCGTTGTACAGTTGGCATCTGTTACCTGGTTATACTGATCACAGCAATTACTGCTGAAGTAGTACACTTCCTTTCCATTATACCGATACAGGTCTACCTGAGCGGCCGGATTCCATTTCGGCTCCTTTTTTATCGCGTCGATCCGTTGCTGAATACAGGCCGGGATCGCTGCTTTGCTCTCCCTTTTACATTTCTGTGCGGCTATCAATAATAGAACGGCTGCGGTAAAGATGTATGATTTCATAGTAGGGTTGGTTATTCGCGCAATATCTTTGTGTTCATAGCAAAAACAATACCTCTTGGAGAAAACAAACTTTGTCGATCAGATCAGGGTCTATTGCAAAAGCGGCCATGGTGGTGCGGGGATCAAGCATTTCAGAAGAGACAAGCTGACGGCATACGGCGGACCCGACGGTGGTGATGGCGGACGGGGTGGACATATTATCCTTCGCGGCAATAGTAATCTATGGACCTTATTACACCTGCGTTATCATAAAAACGTA
>DATAHC010000444.1:0-6021 GCA_036263415.1 Flavisolibacter sp. | reverse complement strand
CAAAACGCCTGATCCCATTCAAAAACTTACTTACCAGCTGCTTTACCAGCTTTCTTACGTACCACTTCACCAGAGTAACGCACACCTTTTCCTTTGTACGGTTCCGGCTTACGCAGACCGCGCAATTTAGCGGCCACCTGTCCCAGTAACTGGCGGTCGATACCTTCCAGGGTAATGGTAGGGTTCTGACCTTTTTCCTGAGCCGTAGCAACTTTAATTTCTTTCGGGATCTCGAATATGATGTTGTGAGAATAACCAAGGGCCAGATCCAGTACATTTCCGGTATTGGCTGCCTTAAAACCTACACCCACTAATTCCAGCTTCTTTGTGTAGCCTTCCGTTACACCTTTTACCAGGTTGGATAAAAGGGCTCTGGAAAGACCATGAAGCGCACGGTGACGGATCTGATCGGTAGGACGGGAAACGGTCAGCTGACCGTCTGCCTGCTCGATTTTCATATCGCGATCAATCGGCTGCTTCAGTTCTCCTTTAGGGCCTTTTACAGTAACCACGTTATCATTTCCAATGGTAACGGTTACACCTGAAGGGACCGTGATGGGAGCTTTACCTATACGAGACATAATCTTTAATTGAATAGTTTATTATAATTGTTTCCGGCAATGTGGGTTGAACGTGTTCAGTTCCGTATAGAGAACTTAAATTGTCATTCTTCCTTTTTACTGCCTGTAAACCATTGCCGGTTTTACAGGTGGCCATCTAAAGGCTATTTGCTTAGTAGATGTAGCAAAGAACTTCTCCGCCTACATTCTGAACTTTTGCTTCCTTGTCGGTCAATACGCCTTTGGAAGTAGAGATGATGGCAACGCCCAATCCGTTCTTTACACGGCGGAAATCACCTGGTTTTGCATAATGGCGCAGACCCGGACGGCTTACTCTTTCCAGGGACTGGATAGCAGGCTGTTTGGTTTGTGCATCATACTTCAGGGCGATCTTGATCAATCCCTGTTTGTTATCATCTTCGAACTTGTATTTCAGGATATAACCTTGATTGTACAAGATTTCGGTCATACGCTTTTTCAGGTTGGAAGCCGGAATTTCAACAATTCGGTGGCCTGCCATCTGTGCGTTACGGATTCTTGTCAAAAAATCTGCAATAGGATCTGTTACCATATTTTTAGCCCTCCTACGTCACGCCTGAGCGTGATAATTGGAAAAGTTTAAAAGTTTAAAAGTTTGTTTCTATCGGACAACTGCTGCTTACCAGCTTGCTTTCTTCACACCCGGGATCTTACCGTTCAGCGCTTCATCGCGGAAGGCGATACGGGAGATACCAAAATGACGGATATAACCTCTTGGACGACCGGTCATCTGGCAACGGTTCTTTAAGCGAACCTTTGAAGAATTACGGGGTAATGCATCCAAAGCGGCCCAGTCACCGGCAGCTTTCAGCGCTTCTCTTTTTTCAGCGTACTGAGCTACCATTTTCTCTCTCTTCCGTTGTCTGGCCTTTACTGATTCTTTAGCCATAATGTTTTTTGTTTTTGATTTCTGATTTGTCAGGGCATTTAAAAGCGCCCTAGCTGATCAATTTATTTCTTGATGTTTTTGAAAGGCATTCCCAGCTCCTTCAATAACTCATAAGCCTCTTCATCGGTCTGGGCAGTGGTCACGAAAGTGATATCCATACCGGTGATGCGGTTAACCTTATCGATATCGATCTCCGGGAAGATGATCTGCTCGGTAACACCCATGGTATAATTACCACGGCCGTCGAACGATTTCTCATTGATCCCTTTAAAGTCACGTACGCGAGGTAATGCTACCGCGATCAGACGATCCAGGAATTCATACATCTTTTCACCACGCAGCGTAACACGGGCGCCAATAGGCATGTTCTTACGCAGCTTAAAGTTGGAGATGTCCTTTTTAGACATGGTGGATACCGCTTTTTGTCCGCTGATAGTGGTCAGTTCATCCAACGCAATATCGATCAGCTTCTTGTCATTCACGGCTCCGTTCACACCACGGTTGATGGCGATCTTTTCCAGTTTAGGAACCTGCATCAGTGATTTATAACCAAAACGCTTCATTAGCGCAGGGATCACATCCGCTTTATATTTATCCTTTAATCTTGGAGAATATGTTGCTGTTGCCATGATTAGATTACCCCCCCTGATTTTTTAGATACACGAACTTTTTTATCATTCTGAACATCGCGCTTCACTTTGCTGCCCTGCTTGCCATCCCACAACATAACATTGGAGATATGAATGGGAGCTTCCTTCTTCACGATACCACCTTTGGTATTCTGCGCAGATGGCTTGGTGTGCTTGGTTATGATGTTCACACCTTCCACAATTACTTTACCCTCTTCCACCAGAACTTCCTTAACCAGACGAGGCTTTTTTGAATCCTTGTCATCACCGGAAATCACAACCACCTGGTCGCCTTTTCTGATGTTATACTTGGGTTTAAATCTTGTTTTCATTTTATATTTCTGTTTTTTTCCTGATACTGCCAGGAATGTTTTTGCCTGTGATTATTTTCAGTTTTGCACCGGGTTCCCTTAAAGAACTTCCGGAGCCAGGGAAATGATCTTCATATATCCCTTATCACGAAGCTCTCTTGCCACAGGCCCGAAAATACGGGTACCTCTTGGCTCATCGGCTGCATTCAGGATTACTACTGCATTATCATCAAAACGGATATAGGAACCATCCTTACGGCGCAATTTGTTCTTGGTGCGAACGATTACCGCTTTGGCTACGGTGCCTTTTTTAATACCACCCGCCGGGATAGCGTCTTTAACGGTTACGACGATCTTGTCTCCAACCCTGGCGTAACGCTGACCACTATTACCCAATACACGGATACAAAGCACTTCTTTAGCACCACTGTTGTCCGCCACATTCAAACGGGATTCTTGCTGGATCATTTTTATTCTATTTTGTAGTACGCAGTAGTTTCCTTCCTGGTACCTAGATGTTACTAATATCTTTTGTCTTTGTACAGGGACCGGCCCGGTACGTCAATTATTTCACTTTCTCAACGATCTCCACTAATCTCCAACGCTTCGTTTTGCTCAAAGGACGCGTTTCCATGATGCGCACCACATCTCCGATGCTGGCCTCATTCTTCTCGTCATGAGCATGGAACTTGGTAGTCTTTTTTACGAACTTACCATAGATCGGGTGTTTCACTTTACGCTCAACGGCAACCGTGATGGTTTTGGTCATCTTGTTGCTGGTTACCACACCAATCCTTGTTTTCCTTAAATTTCTTACTTCTGTACTTTGTATTTCAGCCATTTTTCAGCTTTTTAGTGGATTGGATGTTGCCAATCCCTGGTTATCAAAAAGGTTAGGCACCTAATTGCTTTTTTCTTAATTCAGTTTTCAAACGCGATAATTCTCTGCGCAGGTTACGGATGCTCATTGGATTTTCCAATGGAGAAATTGCATGAGCAAATTCAAGCTTCTTTAAACGCAGCTCATCTTCCTTCACACGGGCCTGAAGATCCTGCTCGCTTAAACCCTGAATGCTTTTTTTGAAATCTACTGTCTTTGACATTTTATATAGTTTGACTATTGGGCAATTTAGTGATCAACTTTTCTGATGAACAGCCGATCAGCTGATTGTCTTACGCGATCAGATCGCGGCGCTTAACGAATTTGGTAGCGATCGGAAGTTTACCGGCCGCCAGGTCAAGGGCACCTTTGGCAACTTCTTCAGATACGCCATCCAGTTCGAAGATGATGCGTCCTGGCTTCACCACGGCAGCCCAGTATTCCAGGTTACCTTTACCCTTACCCATACGCACCTCTGCAGGCTTGTTGGTGATCGGCTTGTCAGGGAAGATGCGGATCCATACATTACCTTCACGTTTCATGTGACGGGTCAATGCCTGGCGGGCAGCCTCGATCTGACGATCGGTGATCCAATGATTCTCCAAAGCTTTCAATGCATAAGAACCAAAAGAGATCGTTGCGCCTCTTTTTGCGTCGCCTTTCATGCGACCTTTCTGCATTTTCCTGTGCTTGGTTCTTTTCGGCTGTAACATTTTATATCAGTTTGAATATTCTAAATTTAATTTCTCAATCAGCTAATCAGCGAATTATCGAATCAGCTAATCAACCATTCCCTCTTCCGCCACGGCCACGGTTGAAGTCACGGCCACCGCCGCTTCCGCCACCTTGCCTTCTGTCTCCGCCACCACGGTTGAAATTACCGCCTCTGTCATCTCTTCTTTCTCTTCTGTCGCCACCGCCTGCGCTCTGGCCGGCGTCTTTACCACCAATGAAGTTCGGGTTCAGGTCGCGCTTGGCTAACACCTCTCCTTTACAGATCCATACTTTGATACCGATCTTGCCATAAACGGTTTGGGCAAACACGTTGGCGTAATCAATATCCATACGGAAAGTATGTAACGGTGTACGGCCTTGCTTGAACTCTTCGCTACGGGCAATCTCTGATCCACCCAGGCGTCCGCTCAGCTTTATTTTAATTCCTTCCGCACCCATACGAAGTGAAGAAGCGATCGCCATTTTAGTGGCTCTCTTGAAATTGATACGGTTCTCGATCTGGCGGGCAATGGTATCTCCAACGATCATCGCATCCAGCTCGGGGCGACGGATCTCCAGGATGTTGATCTGAACGTCATCTTTTCCGGTAAGCTTTTTCAGCTCTTCCTTGATGCGGTCAACTTCACCACCACCTTTACCTATGATAATACCAGGCTTTGAGGTATGGATCGTTACGATCAACTTGCCTAATGTTCTTTCGATCACTATTTTGGCAATACCACCTTTATTGATACGGGCATTCAGGTAGGTTCTGATCTTGTTGTCCTCGATCAGCTTTTGTGCAAAGTCTTTTTTATTGCCATACCAGTTAGATTCCCATCCTCTAATGATGCCTAAGCGGTTACCAATAGGATTTGCTTTTTGACCCATGTTTATACTTTAAATAATGTTTATTAAGATTTTGCGTCTACAATTACCGTTACGTGATTGCTTCTTTTGCGTACACGATAGCCACGTCCCTGAGGGGCCGGACGCATACGCTTCAACGTTCTGGCACCGTCAACAAATACTGTTTTTACAAACAATTGTCCTTCATCGCCACCTTCATTCTTCTGCTTCCAGTTGCTGATGGCGCTTAATACCAGCTTACGCATAGGTACTGCCGGATGCTTAGGGTTGTGCTCCAGTACAGCCAGGGCTTTTTCTACTTGCATACCACGGATCAGATCCGCCAGTAAGCGCATCTTGCGGGGTGATGTCGGATAATTTCTCAGTTTTGCTACTGCTTCCATTTTTATTTAGTTTGATACCGGTCCGTAAGGTCTGTTGCCAGCCCTTTCTTCCCGATGCCTTAATTAACCTTTTTTACTTGAGTGTCCTTTAAAGTTTCTGGTTGGGGCAAACTCTCCGAGCTTATGTCCCACCATGAACTCCGTTACATATACAGGAATGAATTTATTCCCGTTATGAACCGCAAACGTATGGCCTACGAAGTCAGGAGTGATAGTTGAACGGCGGCTCCAGGTTTTGATAACACCTTTCTTGCCTTTGCCTTCATTGATCGCTACTACCTTTTCTTCGAGGTGAGCTGCTACGTAAGGACCTTTTTTTATTGAACGAGCCATATATTAATTACTAATTAGGAGTTATTAATTACTTGGACAGTTTAGAACCATTTTTACGGGCAATGATCAGTTTATCGCTGCCTTTTCCTTTGGTCCTTGTTTTAAGACCTCTGGAGTACTGGCCTGTTCTGCTACGAGGCTGGCCTCCTGATGCACGGCCTTCACCACCACCCATCGGGTGATCTACAGGGTTCATCGCCACACCTCTGTTTCTTGGCTTGATACCTTTCCAGCGGTTCCGTCCGGCTTTACCCATGGACTGAAGCTGGTGGTCGCTGTTGGAAGCGATAC
The DNA here is from genome assembly GCA_036263415.1 of Flavisolibacter sp. Classification (GTDB taxonomy): domain Bacteria; phylum Bacteroidota; class Bacteroidia; order Chitinophagales; family Chitinophagaceae; genus Flavisolibacter. The sequence goes on along the minus strand of DATAHC010000444.1, from coordinate 122 downwards.
CTACAGTTGCATAGCAATTGATCAGTACTTTTCTCAGCTCTCCGCTCGGCATTTTCAGCACGGCGTATTTTTCTTCCTTGTTCGAAAGCTGTGCGGAAGCACCGGCCGAACGGGCGATCTTA
>DATAHC010000443.1:0-3413 GCA_036263415.1 Flavisolibacter sp. | reverse complement strand
CGGTATAATTGACCTGGTTGGCCGTTTGCAGGTAACCCAGGTCGTTAGGATCGTAGGTGTTCGCCGTTATATTATTACCGAGGTAGTACCGGACCTTTCCATTGACCTTACTGAACTGAACGGTGGTATTAAAGCCATCATATGGTTTTACATACATTTTGCCATCGCGTGTAATGGTATCGTAGATCAGATTGATGGCACCATTATAAGGCGTGTAGCCAAATATTTTGCTATAACGGCCGGTACCGGCGAAGCGGTAGTTATTGTCTTTGGTATAGAGCGACCAGTCGAAAGCCGTTACATTAGCATCCCTTCCAGGGCCATGGCGCTGCACGTTGGCATTGGTGAAGGTGATGGAGGACCGGCCGTTGAGCGCCTGGTCCAGCACAATAATGTTATAGTTGCTCAGCGGCTCCGTTTCGATAAGGGTATCCTTATTCAGGGCCAGGTTGCGCAGGCGAGCTTTCATGGGTGCCGCTACTGCGTTGAAGATTCCGATACCCAGTTTCTTTTTGGTGCGGCCGGAGAACTTGATACCATTATACAGCTGGGTAATGGATGGATTGCGAACGACCTGCAGATTGGGATCGTTGGCCACAAGGTCCTCTACATTAAAATATCCCCCCGGTGTGGAACCGATGCGGCGGGAATAGAAAAGTCCTGATTTATTGAACAGTTCCGTGCCCTCCGTAAAGAAAGGACGGTTCTCCTGAAAGCGCACTTCGAAAGGTGAGAGGTTATTGATCACGTTATCGGAGACCACCTGGCCAAAGTCCGGTATCAGCGTAGCATCGAGGGTAAAACTTTCATTGATGCCATACTTCACATCCATGCCGCCGTTGCGCAGCCCTTCCGTTTCCTTCCGGCTTCCTTCGGGGTTGAACCGGACACCACCCGTAACATAAGGAGAGAAACTCAGTCGTAAAGGTGGCGTAATATCTTTCAGGTCCTGGTACTTTCCGAACTGGTTCACAAAGCCATTGATATTCGGATCTACCGGGTTCCAGTAGGAGGTTTCATTATCGCGTCGTGTGAAGCGCAGGAACTGCAGGCCCCAGGTCTGCACATCTTTTTTTGAGAAACGCAGTGAAATGTAGGGAATGCGCATCTCTACCACCCAGCCATCCTTTTTGATCTGGGTACGGCCGATCCAGACAGCATCCCAGGTTTTATCGCCGAATTCCCTGAATCCGGGATTGGCGGTTGGTGTGAGCTTGGCATCGGTTTGCACATTGGAAGGCGTTACCAGGAACTGGAAGCCGTTCTGCTGATCATTATAGGTGTCGAAGAAAACGGAGAAGAAATCCGCATCCTGCTGATTTTCCTCATCGCGTGCCGTAATCTGCTTACGGATGAGGGAGGGATCATCATAGAGATAGGCTCCGATATAAATCGCCGTATTATCGTATAGGATCCTTACTTCCGTTCGTGTGGAAGCCGGAAGTCCGAAGTTGGGAAAATTCTGAACGAAAGCGGTAGCAACGGGCGCCTGCTTCCAGGCTTCATCATCGAGATTGCCATCTATTTTAAGTGAAAGATCCGTTTTAACTGCAGGCAGTGTTTTGTACTGTGCCCTTGCACTCATACAAAACACCATTAGGGGTACAGTTAAAAGCAATAGTCGCAGCATTCAGTCACTTTTGGCAGTCTGTAAATATAGTAGACTATTTTTGAATATCGAATGCTGCGCGCCTCTTAATTCATTCGTTTTTTGAGAGTTGTGACCTGTTGCTGCAAATTGCTAACGAGGTTAGCCAGTTGTCCCACATCCCAGCGTTGCTGGGTATTCGCTTTGGAAATAACCATCTGGGCCTGCCAGACTTCGATGATATCCTCTGCATTGACCAGGTAAGGCTGGTAGGCCGGATTGTCGCTGACCAGGGTAAATTTATTTTTCTGGCGGTTATTTTTCAGCACTCTTTTATAGACAATACCATCCGTTTTGGATACAACGATATAGGTCTGATTAGCCTTTACATCTTCCAGGCTCTGCACTTTTTCCCCTACGATCACGGATCCGCTGGGTGTTGGCATCATGGAATCTCCGACGATCTCAAAGGCCCGGTAGTCCCCCCCTGCCAACATGGGCAGAGTAAAGGTATTCAGCTCGTCTACGAATTCGGGATCGGCGTATCCTGCCAGGTACCCGGCGGCTGCCTTCACCGGTACAAAAGGAATATCGGTGCGGCCACCCACCAGCTTCTGGGCGCGCCTTTTAGAAATATAGTTCGTTTTGGAATCACTTACATCTTTACGTAACAGGTCGTCCAGCGTGAGCTTGAACATATCGGCCACTACTTCAAGAATATCGATTCTTGGTTCTGCTCTTTCTTCTTCATAGGCACCCAGCAGCGATCTTTTGATCCGCAGTTTCTGTGCAAATTCTTCCTGAGTCCAACCCCGGAGCTTTCTCAGGTATTTCAGATTCTTGTTGGCTAAAGACATAAACTAATTTATTTAGCCGCAAAATACTAATTTATTTAGATAAACATATAGTTATGGATTTTGGTTATCCATAAAAAGTCAACAATTTTGCTGATATTCAATAAAAGAGGATGGCAACAGACAAGAAGCAACCGGTCATATTGATAACAAACGACGATGGCATATCCGCACCCGGCATTAAAAACCTGATTGAAGCGGTGAAGGACCTGGGCAAGGTAGTAGTGGTGGCGCCCGACAAGCCGCAATCAGGAATGGGCCACGCCATAACGATTGGCGTTCCCTTACGGCTGCACCGGGTGCACCTGTTCGGCGATATTGAAGCCTATCAGTGCAGCGGCACACCGGTAGATTGTGTGAAACTGGCGGTGGATAAGGTACTCCATTCCAAGCCGGATATCTGCCTCAGCGGCATTAACCACGGTGCGAACCACAGCATCAATGTTATTTACTCCGGAACCATGTCGGCTGCCGTGGAAGCTGCTATTGAAAGCATTCCATCTATTGGCTTTTCCTTACTGGACTACAGCCTGGAAGCCGATTTCACAGCCTCCCGTAAGTATGTGAAGCTGATCGTGGAGCAGATGCTTCAGTCCGTACCGGATAAACATTGCGTTCTGAATGTGAATATTCCCATCGGAACACCTGAAGAAATAAAAGGGGTCAAGGTATGCCGGCAGGCCTATGCCAAATATGAAGAGGATTTTCTGGAAAGGAATGACCCTCACGGCCGCAAATACTTCTGGCTGACCGGCGAGTTTGTCAATTTCGATGAAGGAACCGACACGGATGTTTGGGCTTTATCTAATAAATATATTAGTATTGTACCGGTACAATTTGACCTCACCCATTATAAACAAAAAGAGCAACTTGAAAAAAACTGGAACATTCTTTCTAAAGAAGGATAAGCTGCAATTAGGATTGATCTTAGGCCTCATTACCCCTATCATCGTCCTGATCATTATTTATCT
>DATAHC010000442.1:0-2311 GCA_036263415.1 Flavisolibacter sp. | reverse complement strand
AACCCTGGAAAGCCTGATCTATGCCGGTACGTTCGATGCCTTCACCCAGTTTCACCGGGCGCAGTATTTCTGTGTTCCGGATGGGGAAACCCAATCCGGGCTGGAAAAAATCACCAAATATGGCAGCATTGTCCAGGCCCAGTCCGTATCGGCGACTAATACCCTCTTTGGCGATCTTCCCACCGTCATGGATATCAAAACACCGGTTATACCGAATTGCCCTACCTGGCCGCTCATAGAGCAGCTCGATAAGGAAAAGGAAGTAACGGGCATCTATCTAAGCGGGCATCCGCTGGACCACTACCGTTTCGAAATGCAGCATTATGGTATTACCTCTGTACAGGATTTCAATGAGGTGAAGGAGTCGCAGGTGCTGGCGGGTGCCGGCAAAACCTATAAGCTACTCTGCCTGGTCAGTGCCTCCAACCACCGGATTTCCCGGCAGGGAAACAAATTTGGCTCCTTTAACCTGGAAGACTATTCGGGGAAGACGGAGCTGGTGCTTTTTGGGGATGACTATGTCCGTTATAATGCTTACCTGCAGCAAGGACAGGCGATCTTTATCGTTGGCGGATTCAAGCAACGCTATAACAAATCTGAATTCGAATTCAAGGTGACCAGCATTTCCCTCGCGGAAAATGTTAAAAAACAACTGACAAAGCAGGTACAGTTAGACCTGGATGTACGGAATATTCAGCCGGATATCATTGATTTCCTCGAAAGCAATTTCAAAAAATACCCGGGCAAGTCGGCGTTGAAAGTTGTGGTCTCCGAGCCTAAATCCGCCTTGAAAGCCAATCTGATAACGATGGATTCCGGAATTGAAATGAACGCCGACCTGATCCATTTTCTGGAGAACCGACCCGAAATTGAGATACAGGTCACCGTTGCCTGATGATAGGAAATAATGAATACCTGCCATTTTTCAGGAACTTATGCCAACTGTGCAGGGTTTCGAACCTTGGAGTTAAATTTGCAGATTCTACAATATCGTTTGACATATAAAAAATCATAATTATGGCAAAAGCATTCACAGATTCAAATTTTCAAACAGAAGTGATCAGTTCAGATAAATTGACCGTAGTTGATTTCTGGGCAGAATGGTGCGGTCCCTGCCGTGCAATTGGTCCGGTTATCGACGAGTTATCCAAAGAATATGATGGTAAGGTAAACGTAGGAAAGGTTAACGTGGATGAAAACCCACAGGTTAGCATGAACTATGGTATCACCAGCATTCCTGCTATTCTCTTCATTAAAGGCGGACAGGTAGTAGATAAACTGGTAGGTGCCCAGCCTAAAGGCAATTTTGTTAAGAAAATAGAAGCTCATCTGAGCTAAGCGTATAAATGAAAGTAAAAGTCCCGCCATTGCGGGACTTTTTTTATGCTCTACGTTTTAATGATTGATGGCCATATTTTGTCCGGGAATATGTTTATACCGGAACACAAAGGGAAAGATCACGGCCAGCACCAGCGCATAGGCTGCAAAACTGAACCAGATGTATTGCCAGTTGCTGATCCCTCCGGTGGTGAAATAATCCACCACCAGCCCGCTGCAATAGCCGCCGATCATAGCCCCCAGCCCATTGGTCATGAACATGAAAAGACCCTGTGCACTGGCACGGATGGCAGAGGGTACTTCCTTCTCCACGAAGAGCGATCCGGATATATTAAAGAAGTCGAAAGCCATTCCATATACGATCATGGATAAAATCAACAGGTAAAGCCCGGTACCCGGATCGCCAATGGCAAACAGGCCGAAACGGAACACCCAGGCGAGAATGCTCATCAGCATTACCTGCTTGATACCAAACCGCTTCAGGAAAAAGGGAATGGTTAGAATAAACAGGGTTTCTGAGATCTGTGAAATGGATAATAACAGGATCGGGTGCTTTACGCCGAATGTATCCGGATGGGTGGTATTGAAGCTCTCCAGGAAGGATCCGCCAAAAGCGTTAGTGATCTGCAAGGCAGCTCCCAGAAACATCGAGAACAGGAAAAAGGTCATCATTTTAGGCTGCTTGAACAGCACAAAAGCATCTAAACCCAACAAGTTTATCAGTGACTTGTTCTGGTTGGCTTTGACAGGAGGGCAGGCAGGCATGGTAAAACCATATACGCCTAAGGCCAGGGCTGAAATGGCGCTGAAAATAAGCTGCATGTTACTCGATTTCCATCCACAGAGGTCCACGATCGACATAGCGGCAATAAAACCGATGGTGCCCCAGACACGGATCGGCGGAAAGTCCTTTACGATGTCATACCCTTTTTGCTCCAGAACAATATACGATACGGTGTTATTAAGGGCTATG
>DATAHC010000441.1:0-4137 GCA_036263415.1 Flavisolibacter sp. | reverse complement strand
CGGTATATACATTCTCCTGGTCCTTCAGGGTCTTGGCAAAGAGGGTGGCAGCAGAAAAGGTATTGCCGCCGGTAAGGATGTATACGGTGCCGTCGAAATGATTCTTTTTCTTCGGTTTGAAGTATTTGTTCTCATACAGCGAGAAGTGATAATAGCCATCCTTTTTACGATGCACCATCAGCATCAGGAACAGGCGGTTCTCCCAATAGCTTTCGATATAGCGCCCATAACTGCTGCGGCGTTTCAAGGCATAGATGGAGTCGGCGATCTTGAAGGGCTGCTTCGCTATGTATTTGGTGAGCAGGTTCGAAAGTACCACGCTTCCGCCGCCGTTCCCGCGCAGGTCCACCACCAGGTTGCTCACGGATTGCTTTTTCATTTCCCGGAACGATTTCCTGAAAAAGCTCCGCAGCTTATTATGCTTGGTAAAGGCATTCAGCTCCATGAAAGCGGTATGCAGGCCGGTATCGATGCGCAGGTTGCGCGTAGCCTGAAGAGCCATGCGTTTTCGTTCCCGCGCGGATGGCCGGTGGGCCGGCGGGTTGATGCGAGGCGTATCATTATTGGGATTATATACATCCAGCACGGCGGCTTTCAACTGACCCGACGAGTCGAGGAACTCCACCTTCATTTTGGTGTGCAGTCCGTAAAAGCTGCCATAGAGGTTGCGGAAGGCCCCGCCATTGCTGAGGGTCTGGTACTTATGCGTGGTGTTGTAACCGTCTGCCGAAAGGTGACTGAAAAAACTGTCCACGATGTTCTGTATGGGCCTTCCCTCAATCGATTTCAGTATCACGCCGCGCTTCACGACGGTATCTTTCCGGTTCAGGTTAGACGTAACCAGCACGGTATCCGGCCAGGCTTTTACACTCAGCGGCAAGGCAAAGCTGCGGGTGCGTTCCGAATAGCGGATGGCGGCTGCCGATGGCATGATGCTGGTGTGTCCGCAACGGATCTTGGAGATCACTGAACTAAGTATGTTCCTGAATTTGAACTCGGGCAGGGAATCGTTGAGCTGGGCGGCACCCTTATCGAAATAGGCATCCACGCTGTCTTTAGGTGTGTACCAGTACAGGCTGGGATGCGACTCTTCCAGGATGGTGCGGAACAGCGCGTAATCCTTTTGCAAGGCCTCGGGCGACAGCTTCTGCGAAGGGTTATAATTTCTGCGGGTAGCGCAGCCCGACAGCACCAGTAAGGCCCCGAAAAGAAGTGGAAGGTGTTTCATAGCGGTCAGCCTTATTTGAATGCGTTCCAGCCCTGAGCGGTGATCGGATGTTTGCCGCCGCCTTTGGTAATGATATGGGCCCCGGCATCTTCATCGGTGATATAGCCGATCACGCTGATCGCCTCACTCAGCGTAAGCTTGTCATAATCATCCTGCCGTATCGTAAAGAGCAGTTCATAATCTTCGCCTCCGCTGAGCGCACAAGCCGTGGGGTCGAGATTGAACTTGAAGGCTGCCATTTTCGTGTCTTCGGCAATGGGTATCTTTTCTTCATAGAGCACACAGCCAACCTTGCTTTCCCTGCAGATATGAAGGATCTCCGAACTGAGCCCGTCGCTGATATCGATCATCGAGGTCGGCGTGATCTCTTTTGCGGCCAGCAGGTCGATAATGTCTTTCCGGGCTTCCGGCTTCAGGATGCGGCCTACTATGTATTGCTCGCCTTCCAGGTCGGGCTGTATCTTGGGGTTCTCGAGGTAGATCTGCTTTTCCCGTTCCAGCAGGGTAAGACCCAGGTAGGCGGCACCCAGGTCGCCGCTTACGCAAAGCAGGTCGCCTTTCTGGGCCGTGGATCGCTTTACATACTGGTCGGGCGTAACCTCACCAATTGCCGTGCAGGAAATGATGAAGCCCTTCTGCGAGGTAGTGGTATCGCCCCCGATCAGGTCTACGCCATAGCGCTCGCAGGCGGCATACACACCTTCATAAAATTCGTCCAGGGCCTCCACGCTGAACCGGTTGCTGAAGGCCAGTCCCAGCACTACCTGCGTAGGCGTGGCATTCATGGCACAGAGGTCGCTGACATTGACAACGATGGTCTTATAACCCAGGTGCTTCAGAGGAGTATACATCAGGTCGAAATGCACGCCTTCGATCAGCAGGTCATTCGTAATCACGGTCTGCTTTCCGAAATGATCGATCACGGCGGCATCGTCTCCCACACCAATGATGGTAGAAGCATTATGGATCTCGATATTCCTGGTGAGATGGTCAATCAGGCCAAACTCGCCCATTGAGGAAACTTCAGTTCTGTTAGCATCCATATAATAAATAATCTATGATCTTATTGAACCGGGCCTTTCACCCATTTCACCAGCTCTTCATGGATCAGGCCATTGCTGGCGATGATGCCGGGCTGATAGGGCGAATAAGGACCGCCCGTAAGGTCCGTGACCTTTCCGCCCGCCTCTTCCACCATCAGAAAGCCTGCGGCGCTGTCCCAGGCCTGCAGCTTATGCTCGTAAAACCCGTCAAAGCGGCCGGCTGCCACCCAGGCCAGGTCAATGGCAGCGGAGCCTAACCGGCGCACCGGGATGCCGCGGCGTATGAAACGCTCGAATACCTGCAGGGGACCATTCGGTTCATCCAGGTAGGTATAGGGAAAACCGGTGACCATACAGGCGTGCACCACTTCTTCTTTGCGGCTTACCTGTATCGGTTTATCATTGAGGGTCGCTCCTTTTCCTTTTTCCGCTACAAAGAACTCATTGATGAATGGATTGTAAATAGCGCCCAGCACCATCTTCTTATTGTATTCGATACCGATGGAGATACAGCAGATGGGAATGCCATGAGCAAAGTTCACCGTGCCGTCGATCGGGTCGATGATCCATTTATACTGGGAGTCCTGTACCAGGTCGCCGCATTCCTCGCTTAAGATATGATGATCGGGATAATGCCGGGTGATGACCTCGATGATCGCTTTTTCCGACGCATGGTCCACTTCCGTAACCAGGTTATTGATCCCCTCTTTATTGGAAATGGTGAATTTCCGGTCGTTGAAGCTCCTGATCTCTGCCGCCGCGGCTTCCACAGCTTCCAGTAAGGCACTTTTAAGCATGCCCAAAGATACAGGTGAACGCCACGATTATTCCGCTTTTCGAAGAATCTTCAGCAAGGCGTAAAGCGGTGTCCGGTATTGCCCAACATTCTGTAGGTTTGTCCGCTTACCATAAACCTGCAGTAGTGACACTTTCGGTGATCATAGTAAACTACAATGTCAAATACTTCCTGGAGCAATGCCTGTACTCGGTTGAAAAAGCGGGAACGGAACTGGATATGGAAGTATGGGTGGTGGACAATGCTTCCACCGACGACAGCGTAGCCTACCTGCAGGGTCTTTTTCCGTGGTGCCGCTTTCTGGTGAACAAGGTCAATGTGGGATTCGGAAAGGCCTGCAACCAGGCGCTGGCTGCCGCGCAGGGCGACTATATCCTGTTTCTGAACCCGGATACGCTGGTGGCCGAAGACAGCTTTTCCCGCTGCATCGCCTTCCTGGAAGCGCATCAGAAAGCAGGAGCCCTGGGCGTGAAGATGATCGACGGCTCGGGTCGTTTTCTGAGGGAGTCGAAACGCTCTTTCCCATCACCGCTTACATCACTGTATAAGCTGACCGGACTGGCCACCGCATTTCCCAGGTCCGCCGTTTTCGGAAAGTACCACCTGGGTCATAAGGATAAGAACCAGGACCATGAGGTGGATGTGCTGGCCGGCGCCTTTATGATGGTCCGCAAAACGGTCCTCGACCGCATCGGCAGCTTCGATGAGCGGTTCTTCATGTATGGAGAGGACGTGGACCTGAGTTACCGGATACAGGAGGCGGGTTATGAGAACTGGTATCTTTCCTCGACCACCATCATTCATTTTAAAGGAGAAAGCACCAAGAGAGGCAGCCTGAACTATGTTCGGATGTTTTACAGCGCCATGAGCGTTTTTGTTCAGAAGCACTATGGGGGCACCCGGGCGGGTGTGTTCACCGCCAGCATCCAGGCGGCCATCTGGATGCGTGCCCTGATCACAGCGGCCGCCCGCTTTTTCCGATGGATACGGCTGCCCTTTATCGATGGCCTGCTGATCCTGCTGTCTTTTTTCCTGGTGAAGGAATTCTGGACGCATACGGTGCGAACGGA
>DATAHC010000440.1:0-9313 GCA_036263415.1 Flavisolibacter sp. | reverse complement strand
AGGCCACATAATTCGTAGCCGAATCGAAGCGCGCTTCCGTTTCGCTGGGAACAAAACGGTATCCGGTCCAGATGGTCTGGTTCCTGATCTCCCTCCAGAACAGATCTTCCCGGTCAATGCCCTTGAATACCCAGGCACCCGTTTGAAGCGCCACCCTGGGAATGTTCTGCGATTCGATGAAAGGCTGCAGCTGTACTGAAGTATCTGCGAGATGGGCAATATAGAAAATGGAGTTGTCTTTATACCGGTAGGTGAGAATGGTATTGCCGGAACTGTCCACCTCCGTTTTCTCGGAGGTATAGCCTTTCGGGATCAGTATGGGAATGGACTGCTCTATTGTGCCCTCCGTATAGGTGAACTCCGACTTTCTGAATTTGCCTGCCAGAGAACAGGATGCCAGGGCTGCCCCTAAAAGAAAAATACCGGTAATTCGTTTCATTACCGGTATCCCTTCAAAAATTATACTAAGCCCCTTATGGGCAGGATTCGTAAATAATGGCTGCTCCCTGCCCTACGCCCACACACATGGTAGCCAGACCGTATTTGACACCGCTCCGCTTCATTTCATGGATCAGGGTGGCCGACAGGCGTACACCGCTACAGCCGAGCGGATGGCCCAGGGCAATCGATCCACCATTTACATTTACGGTTTCAGGATTCAGGCCCAGCTCTTTTATACAGGCTATGGCCTGTGAAGCAAAAGCCTCGTTGAGCTCTACCAGGCCTATATTGGCAATGGACAGGCTGGCCCGTTTCAGGGCTTTCCGGGTAGCAGGCACGGGTCCCATACCCATGATAGCCGGATCCACACCGGCCACGGCCATGGAGATGACACGGGCCAAAGGTTTCAGGTTGTACTTTTTCACGGCTTCGCCGCTGGCCAGCAGCATCGCCGCCGCACCGTCATTGATACCGGCTGCATTACCCGCCGTAACGGAACCTTCTTTTACGAATGCCGGTTTCAGGGAGGCCAGCTTTTCGAGACTGGTCTTACGGGGATGCTCATCTCCGGTTACCCATTTACGGGCTCCCTTTTCCCCTTCCGTTTCCACAGGAATCAGCTCTTCTTTCCATTTTCCCTTTTCGAGCGCGGAGAAATAGCGTTCCTGCGACTGAATGGCAAACTGGTCCTGAGCCTCGCGGCTAACATTAAATTGTTTGGCCACATTCTCTGCCGTTTCACCCATACTGTAGGGATAATGGGCTTCTTTGAGCGTGTTATTGATGAAGCGCCATCCTAAAGTGGTATCGAAGATCTCCGCCGTACGCTGAAAGGGGGTGGTTGATTTGGACATAACAAAGGGCGCCCGGCTCATACTCTCCACCCCGCAGGCAATGATCACCTCAGCATCCCCGCATTCGATCTGCCGGGAGGCATCCATAATAGCCTGCAGCCCGGAGGCACAAAGACGGTTCACCGTATTTCCGGGAACCGTTACCGGGAGTCCGGCCAGTAAGGCCGCCATACGGGCCACATTACGATTATCCTCTCCGGCCTGGTTGGCAGCTCCGGCAATCACATCTTCTATAGCGGAATGGTCAACGGTATTATTTCGCTTCAGCAGTTCCCTGATGGTCAGGGCCAGCAGGTCATCCGGGCGTACGGAACTCAATGCTCCTCCATATTTGCCGATGGGCGTGCGAAGGGCATCTATAACATATACATCTCTCATCGTTAGATTTTCTGAACGGTGCAAGATACGGTAAGTCCAGGGATGACAATCCCCCGGTGCACAGACGATCCACCCAGGTTTAATGTGCTTACCGGGTACTGAAACGGTAGCTGCGGGGCCGCAGGAAAGCTATAGGCTGTGCAGCCTGCTTCTCTCCTTCCAGGATCATATCACCTACCTCAACACGGATGCTTTTCACCTTACCGTCGCTGTTCCTGAAAAAGTAAGCCATGCCGCCATGTTCGGGTATGCTGAACGTATCCTTACCTACCCGTTCCATACGGGCAGCACCTATAGAGGCGTTGGCAAACAGGGCGCCGTCCTGGATGGTGATATCCACGCTGGGCGTAGGACTGCCTTCGGCAAATTTGTAAGTGCCGGTATATTGTGTCAGGGTAGAATCCTGAGCATGGGAAACAACGTTCATACAGCATACCAGCAGTATCAGGGCAATTGCAGATTTCATGATTGAATGGTTTCCTTAAAAATACGGGAGAGAACGGGAATACTAAAAACTATTCCCTGTCAGCAGGCATTTTGCTTTTAACAAACCCAACAAGCTATAAAATCTATCTTTGCGGCATGATTTCAGGGGTAAAACAGCAGGCAAAAGGATCCAATATCAGGCAGATGAGCCTGCCCGACCTGGAAAGCTATTTTGAAACGATCGGTGAAAAGAAGTTCCGGGCCCGCCAGGTCTGGGAATGGCTCTGGCAAAAGCACGCGCATTCTTTTGCTGATATGACCAACCTGAGCAAGGAGCTGCGCCAGAAGTTAGGCGAGCATTTTTCACTTCCGGCGCTTACCATTGAAGCCACTCAATATAGTGCGGACGGCACCGTGAAATCCGGATTCAAAACGCATGAAGGGCATCTGTGCGAAGGGGTATTGATCCCTACCGAAAGCCGCTATACGGCCTGCGTTTCTTCTCAGATCGGCTGCTCGCTCAGCTGCCGGTTTTGTGCTACCGGTTATATTGAAAGAAAGCGGAACCTGAATTATGACGAGATCTACGATGAGGTGGTGCTGATCAACCAGCAGTGCGAACGGGTTTACAGCAAGAAGCTGAGCAATATTGTATTCATGGGCATGGGCGAACCCCTGCTGAATTATAAGAACGTACTAAAGGCGATCGAGCGTATTACCGCTGAAGATGGCCTGGGTATGAGTCCCCGTCGTATTACGGTTTCTACGGCCGGCGTGGCCAAGATGATCCGCCAGCTGGGTGATGATAAGGTACGCTTCAAACTGGCTCTTTCCCTTCACGCCGCCAATGATACCAAGCGCAATGAGATCATGCCGATCAATGAGACGAATAACCTGAAGGCGCTCATCGATGCGCTCAACCATTTTCATCGGCAGACCAAGAATGAGATCACACTGGAATATATTCTCTTCAACAACTTCAACGACAGCCAGAAAGACGCGGATGAACTGATCCGGGTGTACCGCCAGGTACCGGCCGACCTTGTCAATATCATCGAATACAACCCGATCGACTTTGCCAAATTCGAAAAGCCCTCGGAAGAACGCATGACCGAATTCATGTCCTACCTGGAAAAGAATAAGGTGAACGCCCGCCTTCGCCGAAGCCGCGGAAAGGATATTGATGCAGCGTGCGGTCAGCTGGCAAATAAGAACTAAAGAAATGTGGCAATAAGTCAATCCGCTAATGTGCCAATGGAACAGCCAGGACAGACGTCAGACTTCAGACTTCAGACATCAGCTTTTGGCGTAACGGGTTGAAGCGTTCCTAGATGATCAGCCTATCATAGTGCAAGATTGGGCTTTCCATCTGACCGTCATTGCAAGTCGAGGCGAAGCCACGCCCCGGTGCTTGTCCCGCAATGGTGGGATTACTCTGAGCAATACTAGTGCTGCCAGGTCCTACGATCATTAGCTTTCCTTTATTCAACTCCACATTTCTTCGCCAGATGTTTAGCCTCCGCCGGGCTGCAGCGCGCTTTGCTTCCCGCTTTTTGAACCATTCCTTCATCAGCTTCTGAAACAGGCGCCAGGGACGCCGGTAAATGCGTTCCTTTTCTGCCCGCTTCTTAGGGTTCCAATAGATGCTTTGGGCGTATTGTACGGCCAGGCGGAACAGGCGCCTTTGCCTCTTCTGCCGTTTGGAAGGGATGATGCCTTCCATGTTGGGATACTTGCCCTTTAATTTATATTTTTTGTAGTGCTTCACAACGAAGCGCTTGCCGATCCGTCCCTGGATGATGCAATAGGGAAATCCTACTCTTTTCATATGTCTTTTACTTTAAAAGCAAACATACTAGTGGCAGAAAGGGGCCTTTTCCGATTTTGAACGAAATGAAGCGATATTGAACAACTTTGAATGAATTGGATCAAAATGGATCAAATGGGCTTAAAAGGGATGGGCAGCTAGTAGCCCCTTTCCTACTATCTCCATGCTTTCGATAGGGCTTCTATACGGCTTCCATAGGGAATTAGCACGAAGGATGCGGCATTCTGGCAGATGAGTGACGCGTGATCAGTATGTGTGGGCGAACTTTGATAAGGTCTTTACTATTTTATGAATTGGCAATACGAGAGGTTGATATAATAAGTGCGCTACAATTAGGCACGCTAAAAACCGACGTCTGAAGTCAGATGTCTGACAGCTAAACAAATCAGACATCATACATCCTATATCAGCCATTCATCTCTGCCCTTCCTTCAATCCTTAACTCCGCCATTGCAAGGGCGATCGTTTCTTCCTTTCCCGTATGCTTGGCCGGTTCATCGGAAAGCTTGATCACCGGCGTCCAGGGTTCGGAGTCGGGGAGTGCCTCCGTCATCTTGATCACGATATTCATCGGTTTCACGCCCGTATCGTTGGTGAAATTGGTACCGATGCCAAAGGAAAAGCCGATACGCCCACTGCAGGCATCGGCAATGCGCTTGACCTTTTCGGGGTTCAGTGCGTCGGAGAAAATGATGGTCTTGCTCAGTGGATCGATGCCCAGGTTCCTGTAATGTCGAATCGTTTTTTCAGCGAAGGCAATCGGGTCGCCGCTGTCCTGACGCACGCCGTCGAACAGCTTGGCGAATTTCTTATCGAAGACCTCGTAGAATTCATCGGTGGTGAAGCTGTCGGAAAGGGCTATACCCAAGTCGCCGCGGTAGACGTCGATCCAGTGCTCCAGCGCCATGGTATTAGCCATTTTGAAACCATATTTCGCTGCATGGAACATAAACCATTCGTGCGCATGGGTGCCGATAGGTTTGGTATGATACCGGTGTGCCAGGTGCACGTTGCTGGTACCGGCAAAGCTGCTGCCCGATTCCTTCAGGGCTTTTACTACCACATCATGCACTTCGTACGAATGCCGGCGCCGGGTGCCGAATTCAGCAATGGAAACATTCATGGCGGAATAGGCTTCCATCTTTTCCTTCGTGCGTTGTGCAATGGTTTCATTACTGTCACGCGGTATCTTCTGCGTTTCGTAAAACAGCTCGCTGATGAGGCAAAGAATCGGTACCTCCCATAAGATGGTGCGGTACCAGTAGCCTTCAATAAAGACCTCCAGGTCGTTGCCCGACCGTTGTATGGTTACCTCTTCGGGATCGTAGCAATAGCCCTGAAGGAAATCCAGGTAGACCGGGTCCAGGTAAGGACAGGTTTCCCCCAGCCACCTTTTCTCTTCCCTGGTCAGTTTCAGTCCGGCCAGCGAATCTATCGCCGCCCTCAACGCTCTATCGAATCCTTCGGGAAACGCATGCATACCCCGATTGATGAAACGGTAACGGGCTTTGGCTTTCGGAAACAGCTTCACTACGCATTGCTGCATGGTGAATTTGTAGAAATCATTGTCCAGTATGGATGGTAACCTGTGCATGCCTGTTATGCTGCAACTATTGTACAAGTTTTAGCGGAATGACCGGAAAGGTTTGGGCTTATTTCACCTGATGCCTGGTTCCTATATTCGGCAGAAAACCGGTAAGAAGGCCAATCAGCGGCAGAAAGGCGCAGACCTGGTATACATACCGGATGCTGGTATGGTCGGCTAATATTCCTAACAGAGCAGAGCCGACACCACCCATACCAAAGGCAAACCCGAAGAACAGACCCGATACCATTCCCACCTTGCCCGGCAACAGGTCTTGAGCATAAACCAGTATGGCCGAGAATGCGGAAGAAAGTATGAAGCCGATGAAAATAGAAAATACGGTCGTCCAGAACAGGTTTACATGAGGAAGTAATAAAGTGAAGGGTGCCACGCCCAGAATAGAGAACCAGATCACATATTTCCGTCCGAACCGGTCACCCAGCGGACCGCCGAAGAAGGTACCGGCAGCGGTAGCCGCGAGGAATATGAAAAGATGTACTTGTGAACTTTGAACACTTACGTGAAACTTATCGATCAGGTAGAAGGTAAAGTAGGAGCTCATGCTGGCTAAGTAGAAGAATTTTGAAAAGATCAGAACCATCAGAATAACGATGGTAAAAATGATACGGCGGCGCGATAACACAGCCTCTTCACCATTGATCACGCGGGCCGCCCTGGTTTTGATCTTATGCGTATTCTGCTGGTACCACCGGCCTACATAGATCAGTACAGCAATCGCCAGTAAGGCCAGGATCGAGAACCAGGCAATGCGTGACTGGCCAAAGGGCACAATGATCGCGGCCGCCAATAATGGACCCAGTGCACTGCCGGCATTACCGCCTACCTGGAAGATGGACTGTGCCAGTCCGCGCCGTCCTCCGGCCGCCATATAGGCCACTTTAGAGGCCTCCGGATGAAAGATGGAGGATCCGATTCCTATCAGCGCCACGGAAAGAAGCACCAGTGAAAAACTGGTGGAAAAAGCCAGCAGCACCAGACCGATGAGTGTGAAGCCCATGCCGGTAGCCAGTGAAAAGGGTTGGGGTCTTTTATCGGTGTAGAAGCCCACAAAAGGCTGTAACAGCGAAGCGGCCAGCTGAAAGGTAAGCGTGATCAATCCAACCTGTGCAAAGCTTAAGTGAAAGCTGTTCTTTACCAGCGGATAAATGGATGGGATCAGCGATTGAATGGTATCATTCAGTAAGTGCGAGAAGCTGATAGTGAGCAGGATATTAAAAACAGTGGTTTCCGCTACCTGCTTTGCTACGCTGTCCTGTGTTTTGGTCACGCCTTCCATAATAGAATTTGAAGAGGCAAATGTAGAGACTCTGAAATAAACCGGCTTCTGTTTAATTGTTTTCCAGCGGGTGTATGCTGATCAGGTAATCGAACAGGTTCATTTCCTTTTGCAGCTGCAGCTTCTTGCGAAGCCGGTAGCGGCTGATCTCCACACCCCGCACGGAAATATTCATCAGCTGCGCGATCTCCTTACTGGACAGGTTCATGCGCAGATAAGCGCAGAGCTTCATTTCATTCGGACTTAACAAGGGGAATTTCTCTTTCAGCGATACCAGGAAATTACTGTGCACCTTATCGAAGTGCTTGGAGAAATGCTCCCAGTCCTTGTCCATCTTATCTTCCTCATTAAGAGTCTTGATGATCTTCTTCAGCTCATCCTGCGAAGGCTCGGTCACTTTCTGCTTATTCAGGCGGGTGATATCTTCCTTTATCTTGGTAAGCAATTCACCCTTCTGAAGCAGGTGCATGGCCGTACTGGCCAACTCGGTATTCTTATGCTGGATCTCGGCTTCCAGCTTTTCATTGCGCAATTTGATGATCTCTTTCTCATTCTTTTCCAGCTCCAGCTGGTGCAGGTATTGCAGGCGCTTCTGCTCTTCTTCGAAACGCATCCGCTGGCGCTGGAACTTCAGCTTCTGCTGGCGGAATAAAAAGAAGAAACCGACAATTATGAGGATGCCATAGGCCAGGTAGGCCCAGAGCGTCTCGTACCAGGGCGGCAGCACCGTGAAGGGAAAACGGGTAATGGCCGATTCGCTGCCCAGGTTATTGCGAACCTTTACACTGAAAACATAATTACCGGCGGGAAGGTTGGTGTATTCCTTTTCAGTTTTCTTGGAAAACTCCGACCATTTCTTATCAAAACCCTCGAGGTAATAGCTGTATTCGATACTGGCCTGCTGCGCATAGGTAGGAGAGGCGAATTCGAAATGCATGGAGTTCCACGAATGGTCGATCGAAATGGCTCTGGAAAGGCTCGCTTTTTTCAGCTCATTGGCTTCTCCCAGGTACCCGCCAAACAACAGGCTGTCCGTTTTGCCGATCGCTTTTACCGTGCGGATCTGAACGACCAGGTCGTATGTATTCTTCCGGTATTGCTCGTAGTTAATGTGATAAAAGCCTTTCTCGCCACCAATAAAAACATTCTGCTCATTGACCGGATAAACCGATTCAAATCCACTCACCATTTTATTGGTCAGCTCGGGCAGGTAAATGATCTGCGGTTTCAATTGGGAGAAGTCTACCACGCCCAGCACCTTATCATAAACGAACCAGATATTACCGGAGGGATCTTCCTTGAGATACCGGATTGGAAAGGTGCCGAAGATGGCATTATAATAAGGAGAGGACTCAAACCGATCGCGGGCTGCATTGTACTCCAGTATGCCGCTTTCCGTAGTAAGTATGATCCGGTTCTTTATTTTGAAGATGTAGTTGCCATTGACCGAAGCAACACCTTCCTTCTTACCGTACTGCTGCACCCTCAGTTCACCATTAGCATTCTGCGTTACTTTGAAAATGCCTTTATAGGGATGAGACGACCAGATGGCTCCATTATCCACTACTACAAAACGGGCTGATTCAAATGGTGCCTGGCCCTGCCGGTTGAGCAGCCCATTCCGGGCTGTATAGAAATTGATGCCATGGTACGTACCGGAAATGACCGTGGAAGAAGGCAGCACATTGGACAAGGGCATAAAGTTCCAGAAACCGGATGTGTTGTCCACCAGCGTGGCTTTATTCTCGCGGATCAGAAACCCCCCGTCGTGATGCCCCAGGTACAGGTTGTTATTCACCTCCGATAAGTTCCAGACCTGGCCATTGGTATTTTCAACAGGCTCGAAACGTCCTTTTACAAAGCTGAGGTCCGGCGATCCGTCCAGGCGCACCCGGTATAATCCATTGGCAGTACCAATATATAAATGATCATTGTGAATGATGGAGGCGTAGCCCGAGCTTTCATTCAGGTTCTCCGGGTAAATATGGCGTATGGCGTTATTATAGGCGATACAATCGATACCATTGTCCAGCCCCAGCCAGATGTTCTTTTCCTTATCCAGGAAAATGGAAAGCAGGTTATTGTTCTGCAGGCCTTCACGAATGGAAAAGCTTTGAATGAGGTTGCCCCTGATGTCGATGATATAGCACCCTTCCAGGTTTGTGATCACCGCAAAATGTGTAGCATTGACCCGGCTGATACCTGAAATATACTTGCCGGCTACCTGGTCCAGAAACGGTGACCGGATGGGGTTGAGCTGCTTTCCGGAAAGCAGGAACAAGCCGTTTTTACGCGTGGCCAGCAAGGTGCTGTCCCCGGACAAGGTAAAGGCAGACGTGAACAGCACATCGGCGGGCAGGGAAGTGGTATTGATAAAGGGTGTCCAGACCTCATTCTCAAAGGTCAGCAGGCCTTTTTCAAGGTCCTGCGCCATAAGGCGGCCATTACATACGGCCAGAAAGCGCCAGTTGGCGCTTTTATAAACGGTGGCATGTCCGCCGCTG
>DATAHC010000439.1:0-4484 GCA_036263415.1 Flavisolibacter sp. | reverse complement strand
GGATGAGCCATGCCGATACCATTCTGAAGCTGCCGAAGGAATTTGAATTGCTCGCCACCACGGAGAGCATACCCGTGGCGGCCTTCCGTCATGCCGGGAACGATCCGCAATACAAGCCTCTTTACGGACTGCAGTTCCACCCCGAGGTGTACCATTCCATAGAGGGAAAAAAGATCCTTCATAATTTCCTGGTCAATATTTGTGGATGCAGGCAGGACTGGACACCGGCACATTTCATAACTGATACCGTTGCAGCCCTCAAAAAGCAGATCGGCGACCAGGAAGTTGTGATGGCCATCAGCGGCGGCGTTGATTCTACCGTAGCCGCCACCCTTATCAGCCGCGCCATAGGCGACCGGCTGCACGGCATCTTTGTAGATAACGGAGTGTTGCGTAAAGATGAATATGAGAGCGTACTGAAAACCTATAAAAAATTAGGGCTGAATGTAAAAGGGATAGACGCAAAAGATCTGTTCTATAAAAAGCTGAAAGGGAAGACCGATCCGGAAAAGAAGCGCAAGGCCATTGGCAAGACCTTTATCGAGATCTTCCAGGAAGAAGCTAAAAAAGTAAAAGGGGTTACCTTGCTGGGACAGGGTACTATCTATCCCGATGTGATCGAGAGTGTTTCGGTTCACGGGCCTTCCGTTACCATCAAGTCGCACCACAATGTGGGCGGACTTCCTAAAAAAATGCACCTGGGACTGGTGGAACCGCTGCGCTACCTGTTCAAGGACGAAGTGCGCAAGGTAGGGCTGGAACTGGGCATCCCGGAAGAGATGATCAGCCGCCACCCCTTCCCCGGACCGGGACTGGCGATCCGCATCCTGGGCGAAGTGACCGAGGAAAAAGTAAAATTGCTTCAGAAAGCCGACGATATTTATGTTAAAGCCCTCAAGCAACATAACCTCTATGCAACGATCTGGCAGGCAGGCGCCATCTTGTTACCGGTGAAAAGTGTGGGCGTTATGGGCGATGAAAGGACCTACGAGTTTACCGTTGCCCTGAGAGCGGTAACCAGTGTGGATGGGATGACGGCGGACTGGGCGCATCTGCCCTACGATTTTCTGGCCCATGTATCGAATGAGATCATCAACTCGGTGCGTGGCATCAACAGGGTCGTTTACGATATCAGCAGCAAGCCACCGGCTACTATTGAATGGGAATGATCCCGGCTCAGAATTAAAGGAAAAGAATGAAAAAGATCTATTTGCTTTTTGCATTGTCGCTTGGGGTTATCGGGCTGCAGGCACAACCGGTTCAACGAATCAAAGTGGCCGTATTCAGTCCGCTGTACCTGGATTCCGCCTTCGATTCGGGTGGGAATTTCAAGTTCGACAAGAACAACTTCCCAAAGATCTCCCAGCCAGGACTGGAATTCTACCAGGGTGTTCAGCTGGCGCTGGATTCTCTTGAAAAAAGAGACGCCCCACTGGAAGTGTTTGTATATGATACCCGTGGACGTGAATCCATTATCCAGCAACTGAACCGCCCCGAGCTGTCTGATGTCAGCCTGATCCTGGCTCCCTCCAACGCTGCGGAGACCAAGCTGCTTGCAGAAGCCGCCGAGCGTAAAAAAATCCCCTTTGTTTCAGCCACATTGCCCAATGATGCCGGCATTGACAACAACCCTTATTTCGTCGTACTGAACTCCACCTTACAAACCCATATAGAAGGCATTTACCAGTTTCTGCAGAAATACCATAAGCAGGACCGGATCGTCGTTTTCCGCAAAGCGGGCGCACAGGAAGACCAGCTGCGCGATTATTTTATGGAATATGGCAAAAGCGTGGTGGGATCGCCGTTAGCCATCAAATTCGTGGATGTAAGCAATGGCTTTACAACACAAACCATCGCTGCTAATCTGGACAGCACCAGGAGAAATATCTGCATTGCCGGCAGCCTGGATGAAAGCTTTGGCGTGCGGCTGGCGCAGGATATCGCCCAGATCAATAAAACCTACCCGGTAACGCTGGTGGGCATGCCAACCTGGGAGCGCATGAACTTCTCCCGTGCAGAGCTTAATAATGTGGAAGTGATCTACACCTCTCCTTTTTACTATAACCGCCTTACACCTCTCGAATCACGAGCGGCCGATGATTTTACCAATCGCATGAGCTCCAAGCCCAGCGATCTTTTCTTCCGCGGCTACGAAACCATGCTGCGCTTCGGCCTCCTGCTTCTCGATACCAAAAAGGATATGGCCTCCAACCTCACCCGCAAGGGCAATACCGTGTTCACCCAGTTCGATATTCAGCCAGTATTCAAGGACAAGCAGTCCATGACACTCGATTATTTTGAGAACAAGCACCTGTATTTCATCAAGGCTTTCGGCGGCGTGAAGAATATATTGTACTAGTCCACGGTCCACTGACGACCGTCTACAGACGTGAACTATACTTTTTGCCAGCGGGAATAGACGTCGGACTTCAGACTTCAGGCGTCAGCTTTTTGGCGTAACCTATTTGCGTCGAGACCTCAAAACAGAACTATCTCAGTACCCCCCCCCGCTCTATAGTTTGGACCGTCATTGCGAGGACGTAGGACGGGCGCCATCCCCAGCACCTCCAGGGTCTCTTTCACCTCCTACTATTCCTTCCTTCTACCTCACTTTCTACTAGGAATAGGGGCCTTCATTTCGTATCTTTAGGGTCATGTTATTACAGCGTTTTACCATATCATTTTCTATTACCTCTTTCCCTTTTGGATTGAACCCAGAGACTACGGGGATACAACGGGGTAACAACGCAGTAACTACGGGTAAAGGTTGCTTCCGCCTCCCTTCTCTCCCCCCACTTCTATAAGACTTCCATCAGACCTCCATTAAGCCTCCCCGGACCCTCCCAGAAGGAGGTAGGGAACTCCCATGCCTTAGGGTGGTAGTAGCCATTGGATTTTCCTGAAGTAGACTAGAAGGATCACTACATGGTCTGTATTGTGGAGGGGAAAGGCGGTGGGTGAAGCTATTATTCCTGTCTATTTCTTTATTATCTATCCAGTGGTTGACAGTTGGAGGCTTAGCATCTAATTGTTTTGCTAAAGTTTTTAGGAAGTGATTTTTCCTGCTTTAGTTCTGCGTAGGGACAGTCTAGAGGTGCAGGGGATTGCTTCGCTAGCGCTCGCAATGACGGTCAGGTTTGGATGACGGTCTTTTCCTACTAGAGCAAGACCCAAAGCGAGATTGCTTCGTTCCACTTCCGCCAGAGGCGGACACGCGCCATGACGGTCCGAACTGTGACGCTAACTATTCTTGCGATAGGTCGGTCATAGATCCCTCCTTCGTCGGGATGACAGCCTTTAAACTGGCTGTTCCATTGGCACACTGGTAAATCGCCTCATTGGCATATTTTCTTAGTGTCTTTGTGGTTCAACCTACGCAAGATGATAGGAAGAATTGATCGATGCGCGAAAGCAAATCTGACATCTGAAATCTGACATCTGACATACAAATCAGACATCAGACATCCTACATCAGAAATAAGCCTGCCTTCCTCTGGCAAGATTATAGTATTCATTTCCCGTAACTTAGAAACATGCCACTGATCGAATTCACGGATAAAGGCTTGTACTGCCGCGCGGGCGATTTTTATATCGATCCCTGGCGGCCGGTGGATCGCGCCGTTATTACCCACGCCCATAGCGATCATGCACGGTGGGGAAGCAAATCCTACCTGTGCCATAAGGATACCCAACCGCTGTTGCAGTTGCGCCTGGGGAATAATCCCTACCAAAGCGTGGAATGGAAGGAGCCGGTATACATGAATGGTGTGCGGATAACGTTGTTCCCAGCCGGACATATTATCGGGTCTTCTCAGATACGCGTGGAGTATAAAGGAGAAATATGGGTGATCAGCGGCGATTACAAGCTGGAAAACGATGGCTTGAGCAGCGCTTTTGAACCGGTAAAATGCCACAGCTTCATAACGGAATCCACTTTTGGGCTGCCGATCTACAACTGGAAGCCGCAGGAAGAGATCTATGCATCGGTTCAGGACTGGATACGACGGAACCAGGAAGTGGGAAAAACATCGGTGCTCATAGCTTACAGCCTGGGTAAGGCACAACGACTTTTACAACCAGCAGCGGCTGTGACTGATAAGCTGTTTGTACATGGTGCCGTATATAATGTCCATATGGCGCTGGTGAATGCGGGTTGGGATCTTCCCCACGTAGAAAAAGTAACGCCTGAAACGCCAAAGGAGCGCCTGAAAGGCGCGGTGGTCATTGCTCCGTCGAGTGCCGAGGGAAGTCCCTGGATACGTCGGTTTGCCCCTTACGAGGTGGGTATCTGCAGCGGCTGGATGCAGGTGCGCGGCAACGCCCGGCGCAAGAATGCGGATGCCGGTTTTGCCCTGAGCGACCATGCGGACTGGAATGGACTGATCAAAGCCTGCAAGGCTACGGAGGCCGAATGTATCTATACTACCCACGGCTTTCAATCCGCTTTCACGCGGTACCTAAATGAGAATGGCATGAACTCGAAG
>DATAHC010000438.1:0-3217 GCA_036263415.1 Flavisolibacter sp. | reverse complement strand
ATACCCGCGCGCGTATGCTGCCCCCCGCCAAGATAGGAGGCACCCGCCTGGATCATACTATTATTGCGGACGGTTGTATCATCAATGCGGCTCATATAGAGAATTCGGTCATTGGTATCCGTTCCCGCATCGGGCATGACAGCTCCTTGATTAATGTTTACATGATGGGTAGTGATTATTATGAAACACTTGAAGATATAGAGCTGGATCAAAAGCATGGTATTCCGCAGCTGGGTATCGGCATGCGCTGTCAGATACAGAATGCCATCATCGATAAGAACTGCCGTATCGGGGATGATGTGCGCATTATCGGCGGCACCCATATAGAAGACGGAGATTCACCATTATATACCGTTAAAGACGGCATCGTGGTACTCAAAAAAGGTGCAGTGCTTCCAAATGGTTTCGTCATCGGAGGCTGAGCGACGCGTACCTGAAAATCAATATTAATAAGGAAATGTGTTCTAATAACACATTTCCTTATTAATTTACAGCAATCAAACCTAATGATTGCTTATGGCCATTCAATCTTCCACCGCATTGAAACAGGGAGCTGTTGCGAAGCCCAGACTTTCACTCGCACAGATCTTCACAATGAGCTTTGGCTTCCTGGGAATACAATTCGGATTTGCTCTGCAAAATGGAAATACCAGCAGGATCCTGCGCTCCTTCGGAGCGGATGTAGATCAGCTGCCTATGTTCTGGATCGTGGCACCCCTGGTCGGTATGATCGTTCAACCGATCATTGGCCATTACAGCGATAAGACCTGGAACCGGATGGGACGACGAAAGCCTTATTTCCTTACTGGTGCATTGCTTTCTTCTCTGGCACTCATATTCCTTCCCAATTCGGCCGCCCTTTCTTCCATTGTTCCGGCCTTATGGATTGGCGCAGGTATGGTCATGGTTATGGATACCTCATTCAACATCGCCATGGAACCTTTCCGAGCCTTGGTGGCAGATAACCTTCCGGATAGCCAGCGAACTTCAGGTTTCAGTATCCAGACCTTTTTGATAGGGCTGGGCGCCGTAGCCGGATCCTATCTTCCCGAATGGCTGGCGAACAGTGGCGTGAGCCAGGAGGCAGGTGCCTCAGGTGTGGCAGATAATATCAAATACTCCTTTTATATCGGTGCTGCCGTTTTCATGGCTGCTATATTGATTACCGTATTCTTCTCAAAAGAGTATCCTCCAAAGGAATATGAGCAATACCATGGTAAGGCCGAACCCACTGGAAAGAAGGGTTTGGCGTCTATAATTGCTGACTTTGGAAATATGCCTAAAACGATGAAGCAATTGGGACTCGTTCAGTTCTTTAGCTGGTTTGCTTTATTCAGTATGTGGGTATTTACAACCGATGCGGTAGCTACGCATGTGTATGGATTGAGTGGTGAATATGCCAAAACAGTTGCTTATAATGAGGCTGGCAATAAGGTAAGCTCCGCCTTCGGCGTATACAATTTTGTAGCGATGATCTATGCACTGTTCCTGCCATTTATTGCCAAAGCGGTGGGTCGAAAACTTACCCATGCTTTTTCTCTCATTTCAGGAGGTGTTGGCCTGATCTCTATTTATTTCATAAAAGACCCTGCAATGCTCAAGGTTTCAATGATAGGGGTCGGACTCGCCTGGGCCAGTATTCTGGCCATGCCGTATGTGATCCTTTCCAGTTCTATTCCTCCCGGAAAGCTGGGTATCTATATGGGGATCTTTAATTTCTTTATCACCTTACCTCAGATCATCAATGGATTGTTTGGTGGTTGGATTGTTTCGCATTTATATGGCGGTAAGCCCATCTATGCCATTGTTCTCGCAGGTATATTCATGATCTGTGCAGCCATTAGTGTTATTTACGTTTATGACCCGGGATCATCAAAGAAGAATCAACTAATTACTCCAAATGAGACACTTGAAAATATTTAGTCTTGTTCTGACTGTTCTGCTTTCCATTTCCGCTCAGTCACAAACAACCATCAATGCCTACCCGAATCATTGGTGGGTGGACATGAAGAATCCCAGGCTTCAGCTGATGCTGAGAGGGAAGAATATCGGGAACCTGAGTTTTTCGATAAACAGCAGTAAGGCGCAGCTGGTAAAAACTTCGAAGGCGGAGAATCCGAATTATGTGTTTCTGGATCTGATCGTGAAGCCGTCGGCTACTCCGGGAACACTCACGATCAGCTGGAAATCCGGAAATGAGTCAGGTTCTATACCATACGAGCTAAAACCCAGGCGCCAGGGTAACGGTACCACCTATGCACAGGGGGTTCGATCTCAGGATTTCATTTACCTGATCATGCCCGACCGCTTTGCAAATGGCGATTATAGCAATGACAGGCTTCCGGGATATAAGGATCAATCACTGAACAGGGATTCCATGTACCACCGGCATGGTGGAGATATCCAGGGAATTACCCGGCATCTGAACTACCTCCAGGATCTGGGCGTGACCACCGTATGGATGACGCCGATACTGGAAAATGATATGCCGGACAGAACCGAACACGGATATGCCATCACGGATCATTACAAGGTCGATGCCCGTCATGGAGGCGAACAGGCCTACCGGGAATTAAGTGACAGCCTGCATAAGAGAGGCATGAAGCTGATCCAGGATGCCGTATACAATCATTGCGGACTGCAGCATTTCTTTATTCAGGATATGCCCATGAAAGATTGGGTGCATCAGTGGCCTCACTATACCCAAACGAACTACAAGGATCAGCCTTTATATGATAAATACGGCGCCCGGTCAGACAGAAAGCGGATGCTGGATGGCTGGTTCACCCGTCAGATGCCCGACCTGAACCAGAACAATCCCTTTGTGGCTAATTTTCTGATTCAGCATGCCATCTGGAGCGTGGAGGAATTCGGAGTCGATGGCTGGCGGATCGACACCTACATCTATAACGACCTCGATTTCATGAACCGCTGCAATAAGGCGCTGACCGATGAATACCCGAAGATCACCATGTTTGGGGAAACCTGGGTCCATGGCACGGCCGCCCAGGCCTTCTTTGCCCGCAATAATATCAGCAATATAGATTTCAAAAGTAACCTGATAGGGGTGACGGACTTCCAGACCAATCTCTATGGCATCGCACCGGCTCTGAACCAGAACTTTGGCTGGACGGAAGGCGTGAACCGGCTGTACCAAACCCTGTCGCAGGATTTTCTCTACCAGGATCCCATGAATAATGTCAACTTCCTGGACAAT
>DATAHC010000437.1:0-5347 GCA_036263415.1 Flavisolibacter sp. | reverse complement strand
ATTATGATATCCATTTTGTTGATGCCAATGGATCCGATCCGGCCAATACCATTGTCAATCCAAAATCCTATTTAAGGATCAGTGCCAATGGCAATGTGGGCATAGGTTCGCTTAATCCTCAATCAAAACTTGATGTGGAAGGCAATGTGTCCATGCTGACAGGGTCACATAAAATGTATTTTAATGAACTCTACTCCTTCGACAATACAAAGGCAGGCTTTCGAAATAATACTGGCAACCTGGTGATGAATGCCAAAAATGGAGGGGTGTTATATCTTAACAGGGACGTTACTGCAGAGACCCGGATTCAGAGCTATAGTGGCTCAGATGCCATAGATATTGCAGTATTCAAACCTAATGGGTCAGTTGGTATCGGCGCGCTTGATCCTCAGGCAAAACTGGATGTGGAAGGCAATGTTTCTATACTGACCGGATTACATAAAATGTATTTCAATGAACTTTCCTCGTTTGATAATACAAAGGCAGGCTTTCGCAATAATGCCGGAAACCTGATAATGAATGCCAAAAGCGGAGGTATTCTTTACCTCAACAGGGATGTAACGGCTGAAACCCATATTCAAAGTTTTAGTGGATCAGATGCTATCGATATTGCAGTCTTTAAACCAAATGGATCGGTTGGCATCGGCACATCCAACACCAATGATCCTTCTTTCCGATTGTTTGTGGAAACCGGTATCCGCACCCGCAGGGTGAAAGTAGATGCATACGCCTGGGCCGATTATGTGTTTCATCCCGGTTATCAATTGAACTCCCTGCCGGAGGTCGAGCATTTTATAAATACCCATCAACACCTTCCCGATGTGCCTTCTGCAGCAGAAGTGGAAAAGAATGGCCTCGATCTGGGCGATACACAGGCCCTACTCCTGAAAAAGATCGAGGAGCTGACGCTCTACCTGATCGTGCAAAATAAAAAGATCGAAATGCTTACCAGGAAAGTAGCGCAGCTCGAAAATTCCGGCATCAGGTAAGTAGCCTGGCAGTAATACTATTAGTCTGATCCATAATCATAAGAAGAATGATTCGAATAAACCTTTCATTGTTTGCAAGCTATTGTTTGCTCCTGGCCGGGACCATCCTTTTCAGTACCGCCTCCAAAGCCCAGGTAAACCTGCAGACAGGTGCTGCGGAACAAAGCTTTCCCCTTATTAATTATAGTGATAGCAAGTCCGGCCTCACGCTGTCGGTGGCAGCCAGCTATTCAAGTGGCAATGGCCTTATTGTGAACAGCGTGGCCTCCAACCTGGGAACGGGTTGGAACCTTGAGGCAGGAGGCATGGTCTCCCGCATACAGATCGGCCAGCCCGACGATCAGCCGGAATTTGACAATGGTTATCTCACCGGTGATGGAGCCCTGAAAAGATATCCGGCCGGTTACCTGTACAATGCCGCAGCAACCATCGGATGCCCGAGAGGCACGAACGCCTACCCGGTATTTAAGGATGAAGGAACGCTGTATAAACAACGGAATTCCATTGCGGCCGATCTGCAGCAGGATCTGTTCGTGTTCTCGATGAACGGCCACAGCGGCTCCTTCGTCATAGGCAGGGACTGGAAAGCCTATACCATCGGTGATTCAAGGATAAAGATTGCGCTGAATTCCGCTGACATGACCGGACAGGGAATCCGTACCACCATCCAGTCCTTTACCATTACTACGGAAGATGGCATCCGGTATTATTTTACGGACCGCGCGCTTACCCAGCTCACCCGGTATATCTTTTCTACCTATAATGGCACTTCATGGGTGCCGGCTTCCGGAAAGCCCAGCGACGCAGCCCGTGCCGTCAATCGCTTTTATGGCTATCCGCTGAATGCTGATGAGCGGCCCTATGTGGTCAGCTCCTGGTATTTGTCGCGTATCGAAAATTCGAATAATGGCGAATCCATTCAATTCGAGTATGATACCGTTACGCATGATATTATCAATGCCAAGTACATTTCGCATTCCCGCGACCTCAATAATACGGGGAAGGTTTCCGGGATCAATAAGAATACCGACCGGAAGCGGAATGGAACCCGCTGGTTCAATATCCTATCAGATCCGGCTACGGCACATATCTATAGTTCCGATGTCAACCACCTGGCGCAACTCGAGGCCGGACCTACAACCGTCACCTATATCAGGGCCATTACAAAAGACAAAAGACTGAAGCGGATCGTATTTCCCAATAATGGTGAGGTGCTGTTGAAATATAACAGCCTTCCAAGAGTGGACCTCGCAGGCGATAATCCATTCAGCCGCATAGAGTACTGGCTCAGCGGAAAGCTGATCCGGGGCTATGAGTTTGAGATGGGTTACTTCGTCAGAAAAGATATCTACAATGTAGATGCAGATATTACAGGGCTTGATCGCAGGTTCGCCCGCCTCTGTTTGAGATCCTTTCGCAAAATTGGAACGGGGGAAGATGCGGCCACGGAACCGCCCTACACATTCTATTATAATACGGGCCAGTCTAATAATTATGGCCTCATACCTTCAGATCAATTGGTTCCTCCGCAAAATTTCCTGGGACAGGATCATTGGGGCTATTTCAATGGAAACAGTAGTGGATTGACCTTAAATGAAGATCATGATTTCCTGAGTAATCCCGAATCGGAATATTATAAAACGGTTCTGTATGGAAGCCATAATTCGAAGGAGGGCTATGCGAAGTTCGGACTCTTATCAGATGTTAAATATCCAACCGGTGGTAGACTCCACTATGAATATCAGCAAAACAGGAGGAAAACCTTATTTGGAAATGCTGATGATGGAGGCGTATCCGTATCGCAGACTATTTTAAAAGATGATGCGGGTAATGACCAGGTAGTATCTGCATATTCCTATGTCCTCCCTAATGGAAGATCCTCTCGCTGGGGCTATGAGCAGCCTTCCTATACGTCCTTATCTCACACTATCTACGATGAGAAATGGTTCGCCAAAAGCTATAAATATCCGGGCATCGAATATCCCGAGATCGGTGTCAGCTACGCTTCCTCCGCTTTCAACTGGGGCAAGTTTGCTTTGAATACGGGTGTCAGCTTTGCCGGACAGCTGGCCATTGCGGCCCTCTTGCCCTCGAGTGCCGTCCCTATCGTAAATGGGGTAGTGCTTGCGGTCAGTGCCACGCTTTTTATCGTCAATTCGGTAAAAACCTACGAGTTCCATCGCTTCAACCTCACCAATTCCAACGATCGGTTGCCGAATGCGGTGGGGGGACAGTTCACCAGGGTAGAGGTAGCTACAGCAGGTCCGCAGGGCTATAATGGCAAAACCGTTTATGAGTTTACCGGTCCGGACGATTATGGCCTGCTCGTTAAGGAAAACAACTGGCCGTTTGTGCAGCGCCAGCGTGCGGCGAACTGGGCCTACGGACTCCCTAAAAAAATTACGGTCTATGATAAGGATGGCACAGTCGTTTCGGAAAAGGCCAATGAGTATAAGATCTATGTAGATAAGCTGGCCGATGCCAATAATATCAACTGTGCCTGCGCCAGCCGCGAGCAGTATTCCGTCACCTCCAAAGAGTGGGGCGAGCTCGATAATTTCATTACCTATAATACTGCCTCAAAAGGAGTGCGGCCATTCGCCTACTATTCCTATACCGGCCGGGCTGATCTCGTCGGTACCACGCAGAAGGAATATGTCAATGGGGCGTTATATGCTTCTGATGCTTCCGTTATTATAAATGACCCGGCCACCCTGTTGCAGAAAGGGACGATCATCCGGAAAGACCCCAATTCCACCTTGGTTCGCATCACCTACTACCCGAATGATTACAATATACCGGGTGCCTTGCAGCAGCTGAAGGATAACAATGCTCTCCATACCCCGGTGGCTACCGAAACCTGGCAGCTGAAGACAGGGACGAACAGCTTGCTAACGGGTTTCCTGCTCGATGCTTCGGTAACGGAGTTCAAAACCTACACCTTCAATGGCCGGTCGGTGGTGAAGCCCTGGAAGACCTGGGCACTGAAAACAGCAGCGCCGCTTTCGGGATCGGTCATCGGCAACCATAATCCCAGCCTCCTGCTGCGCAACCCGGCCTATTACAAACAGACATCCGAGCTGTTTTACGATGGTGGTGGAAATCTTATCCAGACCATCGCCAACGATCAGGTCACCAGCTTTATCAACGATTATTCCGACCGCTATGTGGTGGCATCCGTTGCCAATGCAGCCTATAACGATATTGCCTACACGGGTTTTGAAAGCAACGGGAAGGGCAACTGGAATTTTACGCCGTCGGGTATCACCGCATCCGGCATTACGGGCGCCCAGTCCTTCCGGTTATCCGCCGCAGCTTCCATCAGCACGGCCAATACCCTCAGCACCACCAATGCTTATTATGTTACCTATTGGTACAAGCAAGCGGGTTCGGCGCCGGCTGTCAATGGCACAGCGGGCGAGGTGCTCTACCAGTCACCCGATGGCTGGGCCCTCTACCGGCACCGGTTAACCGGCATCAGTACGGTCACGGTTACCGGCGATGGCCTGATCGATGAACTGCGGCTCTATCCGGAAGGGGCGCTGATGTCCACGGTCACCTACAAGGAAGGTATGGGTAAGATAGCCGAATGCGATGCCAATAATCGGCTCCTCTATTATGAATATGATGGCCTGGGCAGGCTCGAGCTCATCCGCGACCAGAACCGCAACGTCATCAAGACATACGAATACAACTATAAAAAATAATCCCGCTTAATCTGTATATATGAAGTCGATCAGGCACACGGCGGCTCTGTTGGGGCTACTGGCACTCACCACCTTTTGCAGGGCGCAAAATGACACCGGGGAAGAAAAGGAGAAGAAAATAAAGATCACCGAAAAGGTCATCAAAGACTCGAAGGACAGAAGAAAGGCAAAGGGAAATAACACCGGTTATTTACTGCCGGGTGGCGAAATAGATCCGGGTGTCAATTATATAAGCGGCCCTTCCAGTGCCGTAAGGGGTAGTGTATATACCTTCTATTATTATGGGAACCTGGAGGCAGGTACCTACTGGACGGTCAGTTGCGGCCAGGTAGTGGAGTACTATGACGATTTCATCACCGTCTTTTTCAATGACTACACCTGCACTTCTGCCGTCATTAGGGTCTACGATCAGAACAATGCCCGCCTGGCTTCCAAAACCGTTACCCTGTCGGGTGGTCCGCCCGCTCCTTTATCACCGGGCACCATCCAAACCGGTATCCAGACCCTGCCTTATGGCTCCATTCCCGCAGCGCTTTCAACGGCTGCGGCAACCGGTGGCAACTGCTTCAGCTATCAGTACCAATGGCAGTTTTCCTACGATAACGTGAATTTCGAGGACATAGAACTGGAGAATAGCCAGGACCTCGTCTT
>DATAHC010000436.1:0-9283 GCA_036263415.1 Flavisolibacter sp. | reverse complement strand
CAGGAAGCAGCTACCCATAAGTATGTGCTCTTCTTTGAACATGATCCGGAGCACGAATGCTGCCGCCTTCAGGTAACGGAAAAAGGCATCAGGTCCGGAGATACCTTCCGGCTGCAGGACCTGGGCTGATTTATTTCTTTTTGATGAGTCCTGTAAGCGGGTACCGCAGGTTCTTATACCCCATCATATCCACTTTCACGCTGCCCACGATAATGGGACTTTCAATACGCACGGGTATATGATTGGCATCATCGCTGACCCATACCGTCATCTGCTCGCCCCCTTTGAAGATCGTTCCCTCCACCAGCAGCGGCTTGAACTTGATGGTATGGAAGGTTCCGAATTTAGTGCTGATATCTTCCCGGCCCAGCAGCCGTACATACATGTCGTACACCTGGTTGTCGAGGAACATGGTGAAAGGGATCTTGTCATTCACCTTATACTTTGAAAAATCGATATTGCGCACCTGGTAGATCGAGCTTAAAACATCCTGAACACAGGCCGGCACTTTATAGACCCCCTTTTGCGTTACGGCCGTATTGGCGCTGCGGTTGAAGGCTACATTCTCATAGATCTTCGTGCTGCCCTCACTGACATTACGAAGGAATTTGAGGGTCTTCATGGTAGCGGTATCAATGAAGGTCTCGTACACATCCTTCACTTTATAGATCCAGTCGTAGGAAGGCCGCGAGCCACCGGCTCCGGTTACATGATAGACGGGCCTGCCATTCAGCGTTTCGAGGTTATTGATAAAGCTGGCCGATCCGGCATTGACATAGACACCGGCCACGGTATAATACACATTGAAATAGATCTGCTCACCATTTTGGGTGGTATGATTCCGCAGGGCATCGCAGGGGTCCTCCGCCTGCCTGAAGGAGGTGAGCAGAAAACCCAACGCCAGCATGTATTTAAATACGCTCATTTCGTTTTTTAAACAGTTTCAGGTTCAGCATCAGCAGGCTGCCGATAATGGCCGGCACCACCAGGTTAATGAACCAGATGGTGATGGAGGTCAACCCGATTCCCAGGCTGTTGGCGGAGAAGAGCCCCATCAGCTTCAGGCTGATCTCTCCCCGCATCCCCACTTCCACCAGGGCAATGGAAGGAATGATGGCCATGGCCAGAAAGACCACGCTCATCACCCATCCGATCGTTGCTACAGAAACATTCACGCCAAAAAGATAGAACAGCATGATATATTGTATGAGGAAGATGGTATACCGAAGAACGGACAGTAACAACACCCTCGACAAAAGACGCGTATCGAAATCCCTCAATGCCTCTACCAGATAGCCGTATTTCTTATGGCTGAACCACCGTCCGAATACGGAAGTGACGGCAGCGGTATTAAAATAGATCAATAGCAGTAAAAGAATGAGTGCGATCAGTCCGTAGAGCAAAAACTGGTACCACAGCAGCATCCTGGGATAAGCGATCAGTAAGGGGTGCTTTATCACCACCAATCCGGTTACGCCCATGATCAAAGTAGTGATCAGCTGGGCAAAGCTTCCGACGAGGGTAACGGAAATGGTTTTCAGGCGCATGCCATCCGGCATGTATAAAACCCTTCCGAAATAGTCGCCGATGCGGTTGGGCATGGTTACGGAAAAGGTAACACCCGACAGCACAGCCCAGAAAGACTGCCAGAACCCTATGCGGTAGATGGAAGCTATGGAGAGCTTCCATTTCAGGGCTTCCAATCCCCAGTTGGCAAATATGAGAAGCAGGGCAATGACCAGGTAGACGATCTTGTACGAGTGAAAGGACGCATTGATCTGCAGCCAGGATTCCTGTAAGCGCGGCTGCTGATCGATCTCGCGATAAATAGAAAAAGCCAGCCAGATGAACAATAATGGACCTAAAAAATAGTTGAGGAAGATTTTGATATTTTTGTTCCACTGCATCTCCGTAAAAATACCTCCTCTTTGCAAAAGCCTGTTACAATATTAGGAATCGATCCGGGAACCCTGGTGATGGGATATAGCGTGATTGAAGCCAGTCGCAATACCATTATCATAAAAGAAGTGGATGTGCTGAAGCTTTCCGGGAAACTGGACAACTACCAACGACTGCGGCTGATCCATGAAAAGGTGGTGG
This sequence comes from Flavisolibacter sp., assembly GCA_036263415.1. Classification (GTDB taxonomy): domain Bacteria; phylum Bacteroidota; class Bacteroidia; order Chitinophagales; family Chitinophagaceae; genus Flavisolibacter. Next base: position 7,183 of record DATAHC010000436.1, on the reverse strand, counting down.
AGATCGTATTACAGCATACACCCGACGAATTTGCTATTGAAGCCCCCTTTTTCGGCAAGAACGTACAAAGCATGCTGAAGCTGGGAAGAGCCCAGGGTGTGGCTATTGCCGCCGCCTTAAGCTATCAGATACCGGTTACGGAATACTCCCCTAAAAAAGTAAAGCAGGCTATTGCCGGTAATGGCAATGCAGACAAGGAACAGGTGTGGAAGATGCTGCAGCGCCTCACGCATCTGCCCGACAAGCCGAAATATTTCGATGCTACGGATGCCCTGGCCGTTGCTATCTGCCATTATTATGGGAATAAGCTGCCGCTGCCGGCTCCTAAAAAGACCGCTGCAAAAAAGAAAGCAGTAAGCAGCTGGGAAGCTTTTGCTAAAAATAACCCAGGAAGAGTTTTATAAATGCTGAAGGATCTTTTGCTGCACCTGCTTCAGCTTTTCTTCTGATGCCTTTCCTTTGGATTGGGTAAAGTTCAGATCCTGCGAAGAATTGATGGGCACCAGGTGCACATGGGCGTGCGGCACTTCCAGCCCGATCACACTGATGCCGCAACGGTTACAGTCAAATGCCTTTTCAATAGCCTTCGCAATAGGCCTGGCAAATACCAGCAGCTCCGACAGGTAGCTGTCATCGAGATCAAAGAGGTTGTCTACCTCTGTTTTTGGCACCACCAGTACATGGCCTTCCCGAATGGGAAAAACGTCCAGGAAGGCATAGAACTTCTCATTCTCTGCAATCTTATATCCCGGTATATCGCCTGAAATGATCTTAGAGAAAATTGTCATATAGATAAATAAAGGGAGCCTCAGCCGATCCGGCTGATTAAACAGTTATTTCTTCCACCTTGAATTTGATCAGTCCTGCCGGTGCCGTTACTTCGGCCACTTCACCGATGGTCTTGCCCAGAAGGCCTTTGCCGATTGGAGAGGTAACGGAAATCTTTCCGGCTTTCAGGTCCGCTTCCTTTTCACTCACGATCTGGTAAACGACCTGTTTTTTGGTATTGAGGTTAGTCACCTTAACACGGGTGAGGATGGTCACCTTGCTGGTATCGATGGTTGTTTCATCTACAATGCGGGCGGTGGCAATCATGCCTTCCATGGCGGCAATCTTGGCTTCCAGCAGTCCTTGTGCTTCCTTGGCTGCATCGTATTCCGCATTCTCACGCAGGTCACCTTTTTCCCTGGCTTCCGCGATCGCTCTGGAAGCAGCCGGACGCTCAACAGCTTTCAATTGATGCAGCTCGGCCTTCATTTGCTCCAGTGTGTCTTTGGTGACGTACTGTATTCCACTCATATAGATAGGTTTAGGACAAAAAGAAAAAAATAGCAACGCCCCGGAATGACCGAAGCGTTGCCTATCAAGTATGGCAAATATAAATAATAATTTAAAACCGCTCCAAACCCAGCTTCTGCAAGAGTACCTGAGCCATTTTCAAAAAGGCTTCGTTACTATAACCGCCGATATGCGGGGTTACTATTACATTGGGATGGTTGGTGAGAAAGTGAAATTGCTCTTTCTCCGTTTCATTCAGGCTTCCGATCTTTTCATTCTCCAGCACATCCAGCGCAGCGCCTGCAATCTTTCCCTCTTTCAGGGCATCAATAAGTGATGCGGTGTCGGTAACCGGCCCGCGGCAGGTGGTCATGAAAAAGGGCTTGCGCTGCAGGCTGTTGAAAAAATCCGCATTGGCCATATGACGGGTTTCCGCTGTAAGCGGCACATGTAAACTGATTACATCGGCATAACGCGCCAGGTGCTCCAGTTGTGCTTCCCGGATGGTACCGCCGCCAAAGCCATCCTTATATTTATCGTAGGCCAGTACCGTTACCTGAAAAGGCTGCAGCAGGCGCACAAAGGCAGAACCGGTATTTCCATAGCCCACAATTCCAACGGTTTTGCCGGTTAATTCAATGCCGCGGTTTTCATTGCGCAGCCATTTACCCTCGCGCACCTCATTGGCCGACCGGGAAATATGATTCATCAAATTCAGCAGCATGCCCAGCGCCTGTTCCGCCACGGCATTGCGGTTACCTTCCGGCGTACTGATACATTGTATTCCTTTCTGCTGTGCATAATCGGCATCGATCAGTTCCATGCCGCTTCCCAGGCGACCGATCCATTTTAACTGAACTGCCTTGTCCAGTATAGGCCTGTCGATTTTAATACGAGTGGTCACTACCAACCCCTCCACCTCCCCGATCTGCCGGGAAAGCTCCTCATAGCTGATGGCTGGCTCATAGAGGAGCTCATATTGATGGACGGTTAAGCGGTCCAGCAGGTGCTGGTGTACAGGGGCCGTTATAAGTACTTTTTTAATAGGGTTCATCGCATTTGAAAACTTAGTTGGGCAAATTGGGAAACGGTTAGCTGTTCGGCACGCAGGTTGAAAAGTTCCTGCTTCAGAAAATCCGGCTCAAACAGTCCTTTACAGGCATTGCGCAGTGTTTTCCGGCGCTGGCCGAAAGCCGTCTTTACCAGGTTGAAAAAGGCAGCCTTGCTTTTCATGGGTACCGGCTCTTTTACCGGGAGCAGGCGGATAACGCCACTCATTACTTTCGGGGGCGGTGTAAAGCTGTTCTCACTGACATCGAACAGGTAGGTGACCTCATAAAATGCCTGGATCAGCACACTGGTCACTCCATATACCTTACTTCCTTCCCGTGCAGCAATGCGCTGTGCCACCTCTTTCTGAAACATTCCGATCACACAGTCAACACCCTGGTCCCATTCCATGATCTTGAAAAGGATCTGGGTAGAAATATTGTAAGGGAAGTTGCCCACTACTGTAAAATTGGAATCAAAAGGCTTCTCTATGTCCAGAAAGCTTTGGTGAATGATCTTATGTTCCAGAACCGGATAGGTATGTTTCAGGAAGATTACTTTTTCATCATCAATTTCAACCGCTCTGAAATCGATACCCGGCAACTGTATCAGGTATTTGGTGAGAGCGCCCCCGCCCGGGCCTACTTCCAGCAGCCTTTCAAACGGGTGCTGCTGCAGCGCCTCCACAATGCGGCGGCACACGTTCTCATCTTTCAGGAAATGCTGCCCCAGTGATTTCTTCAACGTGTACATGCTGCAAATCTAGATATAAAAAAACCCCGGCGGGCCGGGGTTTCTGTAATTACGCTTAGGGTGTTTTTATAATCATTTTATGGTAATGCTCTTCTCCCACCTGCGTTTGCAACAGATAGGTTCCCGGAGGCAGGCCGGATAAGCCATCGATCGTATACTTATTGTCACCCGGCTGACCAATACGGTCGCCGCTTGTAATGACACGGGAGTGCAGATCCAGCAGTTTATAGGACACTTTATCCTTCTTCTCCAGGTTGAGTGAAAAATAGATCTGGTCTCTGAACGGATTGGGGGTAACCACCAGTTCAGTAGGCTTGATGTTCTTCAGGGATACTACCACTACATTGGAGTAGAAGGTATGCCCGGTAGCTGTCTGGAATTCGAGGCGGTAATAATTATCGGCATTTGAGGGTGATTTGTCAACCGACAGATACGATTCTACCTGCTTGGAGGATTTCAGCGGAATGTCTCCAATGGTTATGAAATCCCGGCCATTCGTACTTCTTTGCAAATGGGCCGTTACGCCATCTTCGGTGTTCTGCATGGACCAGTTCAGGTGAACAGCCTTTTCTTTATAGTAGGCATTAAAGTCCATAACATTATTCGCCAGGAAGATCCAGTCGGAAATACGTAAAGGCGTTCTGATATCCTCATTACTGTCGTCCGGAACCCCATCCAGGTTCAGATCGGCACGCAGGGCAGGATCATTATTGGAGGAGTCAATGACATTCGTACCGAACAAGGCATCCGTACCCGAACCCAAACCGGTTGTGAGATAGGTGGTGTTGATATTCGGGTTGGTAAGGATCATCTGAATGCGCACGGTTGCAGAATCTGTAGGGGAAGCCTTTAATATACTGCCGGAACCGCCCGCAAAAATATTCGTATTGGTAGATCCATTGAAAGAGCTGTTGATAGACAGTCCGGAAGGCAACGTACCTACAGCAGAAACCGTAGCGCTGGTAAAGGAGGCCCCGAAAACGGTGGCAAGATCCTGAACCAGCTGCACATTATTCAATGGCGAGTTTCCGAAGTTCTTGATCTTGATATCATAGTTCACGATCCATCGGCCGAGGGTCCATGGGGCCACTGCTGAAATCTTTTCCGCCACACCGATACCGTTGATCAGGGTAGCCATATCCAGTGCAGTAAAGTTGTTATTGACAGGCGTTACATTATTCACTACCGCTGTGCCGCTGGTAATATCGATTTCCTTGAAAGAACAGGTACTCGAACTGGAACTGTTCTGCAGACTGGTAATGAAGTTACCGTGGGCATAAGAGATCCCGGTAACATAATCACTGGGATTGGTAAAGCGTAATGAATCCACATAATTTCCAATAACGGTACCGGAAGCATAGTTGGAATAATCGATACGGAACAATTTATTATCAAACGCTACATACAGCAATCCGGCAGGTGTAAAGATGATATCTCCGTTCTGCTTGTAGATCTTGGCTCCTGACGTTAGTGTGATCGGAACACTCGATCCGAAACTGTTGGTAGCGAAATTCACTTTACGCAACTGACAGGCGTAAGGAGCGGCGCTACCGGTAAATTCCAGCTGATACCCATCTCCGGTGGAAGGCTCGAAGTCCAGTCCCACTACAAACTGACTGGCGTAGTAATTGGACGGCAACAGGCCTGAAGGACAGGTATTCGGGGTCCAGTTATAAACGAAAGAGTTATTACCGGACGTGGTGGCTATATAGTACACCTTCTGGTCTTTTGGATTGAAGGCTATACTTCCGGAGTTGGAAGAAAAGCCCGGTGCCGTAATGTTACCGGTACCGGGATTATAGGTACCACCCACACTGGGTTTACATTTGTAGCCGACACTGATTTTCCGGTTCACATCATCATAGGTTGCTACACGAATGGAGTCGGTAGAGTTATTTCCACCGCAGTTCCGTCCGATACCGATGGGAGTTGACTTCACCGCATTCTGCGCATGGACCGTTCCGAATACAAAATTCAGAAGGATCAGGCAGAACACCGTCAGCCAGGTTTGTGTGTAAAATTTCGGTTTCATGCGAAATGTGTTTGATTGAACATGAGCATATTTCACTATTGTCTTATAAACTTTGTTTGTACCTGTTCACCGTTACTGTTGATCAATAACAGGTTATATAACCCTCCTGACAGGTCACGGGTGGAAAGGTCTATTTGCAGAACATTACGGTTCTTCCATTCAAGTTCACGCACCACCTGCCCTGCTACATTCTGGATGATCACTTTAAGTTGTCCATCCTGAAAAGAAGCGGGGATCGTTACAGTGATTTTATCCGTTGCCGGATTGGGTTTCACCTGGAGTCGCACCGCTTCTACGGCCGTTACTTTTTCTATATTGGAATACAGATGGCTGCCATCTTTATCGAAGGCGCTGATCCGGTAATACTGAATGGCATTTCTCAGGTCGTCGGAATAGGTTCCGGTATACCACTGATCCTGCCGCACGAGTTCATTCCAGACTTTCAATTCTGTAAAATGAATACCATCGGCACTTTTTTCGAGAACTACTTTTTCTAAGCTCTCATCGGCTGCTATCTTCCAGTTCAGATTAGCAAGCGTGGCTGATTTGGCAGCCTTCAATACAATTTCATGAATTGGAAGTATGGCATTCACCCCTATTGAAGTGGCGGAAGCCAGAACAACATTATTGGGGTCTAAAGAAATACTTGAAGGTGTTTGGGAAAGTAAAAAACTGATTTTATTGGTACCTGTCGTGGCGCCGGTAATATTGTTATATAGAACACCTCTTTTATCCAGTATGATCACCGTAGTATCCAGTCCGCTGCCATTCGTGATTCTGATCGGCACAGGCATATCAAAGTATCCTTGTCCAGACGATGTAGGCGATTGGGTTAGTTGAATAACAATCCCCTTGTTAACGGGTGCGTAGCTGATTACATATTTTGCATATCCCTTCTTCATAACCCAATCATTGAAGAAGTTGGTCAAATTAAGGCCGGGGGTGGTTGCTTCCATATATTTCTGAAGAGAGTCTACAGAAGTAAACCCGTATTTCAGACCCGGTGCATTCAGGTAGTTTTTCAAAGCCTGGAAAAACTTCGTATCCCCCAACCAGGCCCGGAGCATGGAAAGGATCATCGCCCCTTTATTATAAGGTTGCGCTGCAGTAGTTGAACCATCAAAAAATATGGCGTCAGCTGTAGAAGTATCCGTTACATAAGTCGTACTGGTAGTTGTTACCGCTGCCTTCAGGCTCTGTCTTTTCGTGGCAGCCGTGGCAGCACTAAGCATATTTTCGGGGTATATAACACTTTCGCAGTATTGGGCAAAACCTTCATTCAGCCATATGTTATGCCAGGTGTTGGTTGTGAGCATATCGCCAAACCACTGATGCGCCAGCTCATGTGCCAGGGTAGAGGCATTATAGCTGCTTTTTGCAACGAAGGTCATATTCTGTACTTCTAAGGCGCCCCAGTTACCTGTACACTCTGTTGTGCCATATTTCTCATCCAGGAATGGATAATCCACACCAAATACACTGACGAACATGGGCAGTATGGTTTGAACACCATTTACACTATTCTGGTAAGTAGCTGTATTATCCTCTGCATACAGGTAGTTCATCACCGATAGCGTTTTACCGCCGGTGGTCATGTTATACTGATAGTTTTGAAAATTGGCAATGGCAAAATTGATCCCATATGTGGCGATCGCATACCTTGTTTTCCAGGTTGTAATGGTATTAGATCCGGAAGCCACTTCTGTCACAAGTCCATTTGCAGCTACCTTGTACGTGTTTGGAGCCGTAACAATCAGATCTACAGAATCAATCTTATCGTACAGGGATTCCTTACAGGGCCACCAGGTATGACCGGTAAAGGCCTCACCCAGGGTAAAGAGAGCTTTCTGTGTAGAGTTCTTTGTTACAAAATTATATCCACTTGGAATACTTGTAGCAGGTGCAGGTGGAGTGCCACTATAAAAAACGGTTACAGAATCCAATGTGCCTGCTACAGCAATATTGGGGACTACAACCGTAAATGTATCTTTTACAACATCCTGCACAAATGTGGCGGCCGCTCCATGGTATTTGGCGGAAGATATCGTAAGAGCCCCATCGAGGTCAAAC
>DATAHC010000435.1:0-6339 GCA_036263415.1 Flavisolibacter sp. | reverse complement strand
CCTTCAGACGGAACTGGATGAATTCATCAGCTAATCAGCTAATCATCCCATTTGCTAATCAACTACCTGAACATTCCATTTATTACGTATCAGGTAGGTAGCCAGGATCATCTTCATCCGTTCCATGGAAATTTCCAGGTACATCGCCAGCATAGCGAAAACCTTGGTCTTTTCATCATCGATCTGCCCATCGAAAAGTAGGGTTTCGCTCACCATGGCAAACAGGGTCTCCCGGAACTCGGGAGCGATCAGCGGGGCAGCGTATTCAATGATATCTTTCAGTTCGTTTGTGCTTTGAAGTGAGATGGCCTGCTTGGTCAGGTCGTTCAGGCTGTGCCCGCGAAAACGGGAGCAAAGCACGACGGCCCTGGATAATTGTTCTACCTGTTGTTCCGATAAGCCTGCATCCTGTTGCATGGCGCAGCCGAAAAGAATGGCTACGGCGGCTTCCTGTTCTGTATAAATCGGCAATTCCATAAGGATCAAAAATACGCCGCGTCAACTGTAAATCAGTCAAAATAAGCGCGATAGCGTACAACTGATTTGGAATGGCGCATTACTTTATGATATTATTTGGATGTTTATGAATAAAAAGGTCTACATTCGTCCTGTCAATTTGAGCATCGCATTAAAGTAAAAGTCAATTAATCTGTTAAGTTTTTCTTCTACTGTTAGTTTCTTTCAATTTCATGCTTCGCCTCAGATCTTTTTTCAATTAATCAATTTTCAAGTATGAACATTTATGTTTCAAACTTAAGCTTCAACGTTCAGGATGAAGACTTAAGAGAGTTCTTTGCTCCGTACGGAGAGGTTACTTCAGCTAAAATCATCATGGACAAAATGACAAACCAGTCTCGTGGATTCGGTTTTGTTGAAATGTCTGATGATGCTGCTTCTAAAAAAGCGATCGCTGAACTGGATGGCGCTACAGTGGAAGGCAGAACCATTAAAGTAATGGAAGCCAAACCAAAAGAAGACAGACCCCGTAACAACGGTGGTGGATTCGGTGGTGGTAACCGCGGCGGTGGCAACGGTGGCTACAACAAAAACAGATGGTAATATAATTTCCTTCTATAGAGAACCCCGGTTATCCGGGGTTTTTTTATGCCCGCTCGGAAAGGCGCACCTAAATAAACTTAATTCGTATTATTGGCTGCCTTTTTGTTTCAATTTGGTACCCATGTATAAATTCACGGTTCCTGTTCAAACAAGCATCGGTCGCAGGATCTTTCTCTTCAGGAAGATCTTCAGCCTGAATGGAACGATCTATCAGGTTACGGCATTTGGAAGGGTTTCCAACAATTATTTTTCAATCGAATTCAGGGAAGGCGCCTGGAATTTTAGAAATCCGGAATTGATCGTCGACTGGATAAAAGAAGTAGAGCAGGAAATTATCAAAGCTATTGAAGAGCACCATACCGAATAGGAAACGGATGCTAATTTTTAAACCGCTCCGGGCGGTATTCCACCTCACTCACCGAGATCTTCTTTCCATCGATAAGGGTATTATGAAGCATTTTCACAGCCTCTGCTCCCTGTGCATCACTGATCATATCTACAAACGCAGTTCCCTTGCTTCTGCCGTTGAACTGATCGCGAACGACTACAGCTGAGATGATTTCTCCGAATGGACTGAATAGCTTTCTGATATCGGTATCCATTACGTTCAGGCTCAGGTTGGAAATATGTATGTTCATAAAGGGTCAATTGAGAAGATTTGGGTATAGGCGTACTGTAAGGTAAACTTATTCGTAATACCGGCACTGGAATTTAACAAGCCATCATACGTAGTGGGTTCAGGAAAGCGGCTTCATATCTTCGGGTATCTCTACGCACGATCCGATATAGCCGGTAAATTCCCTCGCATGATTATAATTAGGCTCACCCTTGCTGAGAATAGTCCTGTAACTTCTGTCTTCCCGGATCAATCGGTACGTTACGGTAAATCCGGTTCGCCTGGAGAAGCTGTCATTGAAAACCTTCTCCACCCGTTTTTTATCATCCGGATGCATACCGGCTTCCAGCCAGGATTTACCGATCGCTTCATCAAAGCTCATATTCCGGTATTCCAGCCAGGCTTTGTTGACGAATGAATTTTTACGATGCAGATCCGTATGCCAGATCATCATGGGAGAGTTGTCTGCCATACTGTGAAACCATTCTTCTCGTTCTGCAATGAGCTGAGAGGCCTGACGGAAGGCTGTAATGTCTTCAATGGCCAGCAATATCAGGTGCTCACTATGCAGCTTGCGCACCAGGCGGCGCGCATTCAGGAGCATGATCTTTTCCCCGAGTTGCGGAAAGGTATGTCGTACCTCAAAGTCGCTCACCATGGAATTCCGTGGAATAATGTCTTCCAGCAGTTCTCTTAGTATCGGTATGTCCCATTGCTTTTCTCCCAGGTCATAGATTAATTTTCCTTCCGTTTCTTCAATAGTGGCTCCAAAGGTTTTATAGAAGCAGCTGTTGGCGTTTTTTACCCTCAGGTTTTTATCCAGGATCAGTAAGGATTCCCGTATGGTAGTGAAGACGGCCTCGCTGTATTCCTGGGTTTCGGCCAGTTGCTCATTGCGCATCTGCAGCTCCTGGTTGATGGTGATCAGTTCCTCATTCGATGATTCCAGTTCTTCCTTGGAGGTTTCCAGCTCTTCGTTAATGCTTTGCAGTTCTTCGTTACTGCTCACAATTTCCTCATTCACGGATTGCAATTCTTCATTGGCCGCTTCCTGCGATTCCACAATGGAGCGAAGGTCTTCCCGGAGCCCTGTCAGCTCCGCTTCCAGCTGTTTCACACGCTTATCCCTGGAAAAGCTGAGATGGGTTTCACTAGCGGCCTCCGGTAGCCCTTCATGAAAAATGACCAGGAAGTATTTTTCAATGGAATCTTTATCATTTTTTATAGGAATCGCTTCTATGGAAATTTCCCGGTTCTTCGTATCCTTGCCGGTCTCCGTCCAGGATTTTTTTTCTTCCTTTCCCGACTTGGAGGCCTTATGCACAATGTTCCGTAATTCGAAGCCGAGGCCTGTGCGGGCCATTTTCAGAAGATTCAGGCTGGCTTTACCGGGAGCAGGTTCCAGGAAGGCACCGGTGGAACCTCTGAACTGAATGATGTCTAGGTCCTGGTTAACCACCACGCAGGCCGGCGTAAACTTTTTCATCAGCAGCTGGTCTACAGATTCATCCAGGTCGATATCATCGGTCTTGCCTTTTGAAAAACTGTTCCGCTGAAAAGAACCGGCTTCCTTCTCTTTTCCGGAGAGAACATAGTTCATCTCAAAGGAAGCCTTGCTGGTGGCGTCTTTTTTCTTTACGAAGATCTTCAGCTTTTTATCGATCTGGGAAAACAAATTGCTGGAATTGCCGATCGACTCCGATTTTCCCAATACCAGGAAACCAAAACTATTGATTGAATAATGGAACGTGGCCAGCATTTTTTTCTGCAATACCGGTTCCAGGTAGATCATCAGGTTGGAACAGCTGATCAGGTCAACCTTCGAAAACGGTGGATCCTTTATCACATTATGCGTGGCAAATACGCACATGTCCCGGATGCTTTTTATGATGCGGTAGCTGCCATCGATTTTATTGAAAAAGAGTTGCAGGCGCTTTGGTACTACCAGGGCTACTTCGTCCTGGGAATAGATACCCAATCGCGCTTTATTGATTGCGAGCTCGCTGAGGTCCGTGGCAAAGATCTGAACATTGGAAGCCGCTGCTTTTTCTCCCAATACTTCCACGATCAGCATGGCCAGGCTATACGCCTCCTGACCGGTAGAGCAGGCCGGCACCCATAACCGGATGGATTCACCGGGTAATTTGGATTTAAGGATTCGCGGAAGGATATCCTTTTTCAGGTAATCGGTACTCTCTTCATCCCGGAAAAAAGAGGTTACATTGATCAGCAGGTCCTGGTATAGCTGGTGCACCTGGTTGGTATGTTGCTTCAGGTATTCCAGGTACTCCTCGAGTGTATCGATATTCAGCAGGATCATTCTCCGTATGATCCTTCTTTTTATGGTACTGAGCTTATAGTGGCTGAAGTCTACCCCGGTAAGCCGGTGAATGATACGGAGCAGCTGGTTCAGGTGCTCATCGCCATCCTGGATATCTTTTTCACTGATAAGTTCCAGCGCTGTGTGATAATTTTCCTGTTGCAGCGCCAGCTTGCTCAGTTCTTCCGCGATCCGCTCCGGGGGCAATACCAGGTCTACGGCATCTTCTGAAATGGCGCTTTTGACCATTCCCTGGAAACGCGCGGTCTTATCCTGGGCAAAGGTGATACCGCCTTCCGTTTTTATGGCTTTGAGTCCTAAGGTGCCGTCAGGCGGGTTTCCGGACAGAAGTATGCCTATGGTTTTTTCCTTATAGTTTTCGGCTAGGTTGATGAAGAATTGATTGATCGGCAGGAAAGCCTGCGGACGTTTTGGCTTCAGCAGCAGGTGAAATTTGCCCTCTTTCAGGATCATATTCCGGTTGGGTGGAATAAGGTAAAGATGGTCCGGTTGAATCGCCAGTTTATCTTTGGCTTCCACGACAGGCATTTGCGTGACCTGCTTAAAAATAGCCTCAGGCTTACCATCATAAGCTGGGTCTGCATGCTGAATATAAATAAAGGCCATGCCTAACTGATGGGGCAAATGCCGGAAGAGCCCGGTAGCGGCTTCCATACCACCGGACGATGCACCAATTGCTACAATGGGAAAGGATTGATTTTTTTTTAGCTTGCGGGAAGAGGAAACTGATATACCATCCATGATAAAAAATGAGGCGTGAAACCGTTGTTTATGTACCGGATAAAGATATTGATTCTGAAGGATTCATTAACAATTATTGAGCCTGTAGTTACGGGATATCTAAACTAAAAGTTCTATCTTGTCTCAGCATTACCGGTGTTGTTTCATACAACTACGCATCGGTCTCTTCCCTTACCTTTTGAATGGATTCTGTGAAAGAATGAAACGAACCCAATTGGCCATTTTAATCAAACAGCGCGCATGAGGTTGTCCGATGTGAAGGAAAGCAAGCAACAGTCCATTCCACCAGCAGAATATACCCGTTCCATTACCTTACTGATCAGGGATCACATCTACCACCTGGAAGGTCTATGGGAGTGGGACATGCATTGCCAGGCCGTTTTTTGTAGCGATGTACTGGCCAGTCCTCCCCGGGATTTTGAAGGAGCACGCGCTATTCTGTTTCCCGATGACGTGGAAAAGCTGTTGGATGACCTGAATGCCGGCGTGCCTGTTTTTGCCTTCCGTATCATTACCTCTTATGGCACCGTGAAGCAGGTGCAGGGTTCCGGAATTACCATTTCTGAAAGGGAAATGATAGCTACAGATGCAGGACCGACTGCCAGAGAAATGCTGTTGCAGGCCGAAAACAGGCAGTTGCGTTTTCTGAATGAGATCTATGAAGAAACGGAACACACAACGCAAAATGCCATCTGGTATTATAACGTGGTAACCCGTGAAACCTGGTACTCCAATCAGTATTATCGCCTCCATGAGATTGCACCCCAAAGTCTCAATGCCCACCTCAACACATTTACGGCTTTCATCCACACCGACGATCAGGAGTTGGTCATGGAATTCAGAGATAAAAGCTACAAGGAAAGAACGCCGCTGCACCTGGTATACCGGATCGTGACGCAGACGGGAGTAAAATACCTGTGGTATCGTACGGACTGGCGTTTCAACGATAGAGGAGAATCGGTTCTGTTCGGATCTATCCTGGATATTACGGAACAGCAGGAGGAAGATCGTTTACTGGAGCAGTCCGGAAACGAAGCGCTCTTTAATCGTCAGCTGTTACTGCAGGATGAACAGGCTGCCAATCTGGGCCACTGGCATATGAACCTGTACACCCGTAAAATGGAGTTTTCCGACATGGTATTCCGTTTACATGGTGTCAAGTCAAATACGTTGCGGCCCGGCCTCAATGCCTTTATCAATTTTGTACACCAGGAAGACCGGGATGCCTACGCCACGGCTATGAAGCTGATGGTGACCCATCACACACCTCCTGATCTTGAATACCGCATCATACGGAGTGATGGAAAGACCCGTCACCTTTCCCAGAAAGCAAAGCTCATCACCAGTGGAATGGAGCTGGTGATGGCTTGTACCATTCAGGATATAACCGTACAGCGCCAATTGGAGAAGCGCCTGCAGGAACAGACGGAAGCAGCCGGTATCCAGTCTTTTGTTTATGGACAGGTAGAGGAAATGGCTAAGGTAGGCAGCTGGGTTTGGGATATTGAATCCGGACATATCGACTGGAGCGACTCCCTGTATACCTTGCTGGGTTTAAAACCACGGTCGGTTGAACTGACCC
>DATAHC010000434.1:0-29815 GCA_036263415.1 Flavisolibacter sp. | reverse complement strand
ACTTCAGATACCCTATACGTTGAGTTCCCCCAGAAGCTGCACGTGGACTTCTTCGACAGCCTGGGTAAAGTAGAAAGCCAGCTGGACGCCCGGTATGGAAAATACTTCGAGTCCATGAACCGCGTATTTCTCAAAGACAGTGTGGTGGTGAGCAACCGTAATGGCGACACCCTTCGCTGCCCGGAGTTGTGGTGGGACCAGAACAGCCAGCTTTTTTATACGGATAAGCGGGTTCGCATCCGTCGTAAAGATCAACGCATTTACGGTGGAAAAGGAATGCAGGCCACGCAGGACCTGAATAGCGTAACGATATTCCAGATCGAGCAGCCCAGTATGGTAGCCATACCCGACAGCCTGGCGGCCCGCTAAAAAATGATAGCCCCTGCTGCAACAGGGGCTATCGAACCAAAGCAACCATAACCTAAAACGTCACGAGACTCAAGCAAATAGCTTTCTTCATTTGTAGTCTGTGATCTTGTAAAGTTTTACACTTTAACAGCATCCAAGTTCCCTATTTTCTCCTTGCACCCCCTTATAAATGATGTTAACAGGCAGTTAACGGAAGACCATGCTTCCTTACCTCATCCGTTCAACCGATTCTTGCCGGTGCCCGTTTTCTGGCTACCTTCAGGCTTCTTTTTTAATTAAAAACAGGAAGCTATGGAGTATAGAAGAATGGGAAAGTCGGGCCTTCAGCTGAGTGTATTATCGTATGGCAGCTGGGTCACTTTCCATAAGCAGATCGATGACAGCATCGCCGACGAGCTGATGGGGATTGCCTATGACAGCGGCATTAATTTCTTTGATAACGCAGAAGTATATGCGTTAGGAGAAAGTGAGCGCCTGATGGGGCGCGTATTGAAAAAGAAGAACTGGGACCGCACCTCGTATGTACTGAGCAGCAAGGTATTCTTCGGATGGAGAGGCAAGAACAACAAGCCTAATCAATCCGGCCTGAGTCGCAAACATATCGTGGAGGCCTGCCATGAAGCCCTGGAGCGTTTACAGGTAAGCTATCTGGATCTTTTCTTTTGCCATCGGCCGGACAAGAATGTTCCCATAGAGGAAGTAGTCTGGTCAATGAACCTGCTGATCCAGCAGGGAAAGATCCTGTACTGGGGTACCAGCGAATGGAGCGGCGTGGAGATCATGGAAGCCCACAGAGTGGCCGACCAGCTTGGGCTTATCGGCCCTTCGGTGGAACAGCCACAATACAACTTACTGGAGCGGCAGAAAGTAGACAATGAATACCTCACCATTTTTCAGACGGTAGGTATGGGAACCACTATCTGGAGTCCTTTGGCTTCCGGGCTTCTTACCGGTAAATACAATGATGGCATTCCGGAAGGCAGCCGCTTTGCCCTGGAAGGATTTGACTGGCTGAAAGACCGCTGGATGGTAGACGACAAATTATCCAAGGTGAAGCAACTGGGCGAACTGGCTAAAGAGCTGAACACGTCCACCGCATCCCTTTCCATTGCCTGGTGTGTAGCCAATCCAAATGTCACTACTGCTATTCTTGGTGCCACACGGAAAGAGCAGCTGACGGAAAACCTCAAAGCGCTGGAGGTTTTACCAAAACTGACCCCCGATGTATTGGAGCGCGTTGAAACCATCATGCAAACCAAACCACGACTTCCGGAATATTAATATCCCGCTTATGAGCTTACAAAATAAAACAGCCTTTATTTCCGGCGGCAGCCGCGGCATCGGTAAAGCGATCGCCCTGCGGCTGGCGCAGGAAGGCGTAAACATCGCTATTGCCGCGAAGACCGTTGAGCCGCATCCCAAGCTGGAGGGAACGATCTTTTCGGCTGCGGAGGATATTGAAAAGCTTGGCGTTGAGGTACTACCGATCCAGTGCGATATCCGCCATGAAGAGCAGGTACAGGCTGCTGTGGATGAAACGGTGAAGCGCTTCGGTGGCATCGATATCCTGATCAATAATGCCAGCGCCATCAGCCTGACCCCTACCGAACAAACCGAGCCCAAACGGTTTGACCTGATGCATGGCATCCAGGTAAGAGGTACGTTCTTTCTTTGCAGGGCCTGTATTCCCCACCTGAAGCAATCCGATCACGCCCATATCCTTAACCTGTCTCCGCCGCTGAATATGAACCCGAAATGGTTTGCGCAGCACCTGGCCTATACCATGAGTAAATACGGTATGAGCATGATCGTATTGGGACTGGCTGAAGAGCTGAAGGCGCATCGCATTGCAGCCAATGCTTTATGGCCCAAAACCACCATTGCCACGGCCGCCGTGCAGAACCTGCTGGGAGGGGACGTGCTGATGCAGATGAGCCGTACACCGGAGATCGTAGCGGAAGCCGCGTATCATATCCTCAAACAGGCGCCGGAATCGTGCACTGGACATTTCTTCATTGATGAGGAGGTGCTCCGAAAAGAAGGCATCAGCGATTTCACCAGCTATGCCGTGAATCCGGATCAGGGCCTGATGAGTGATATTTTCCTGGATGATTGATGAACCTATAGTTGCTTACCAGCTTTGATCTTTTCTTTCAACTCCACTGGTGTAGTTTGAACAACGAAGGCACTAAGGCACAAAGGAACACAAAGGCCTTTTCGCAGCCTGTCCTGCGTTGCTTAGGGTCAGCCTGACTTCTTCCTTCCTGTGACAGATTCTTCGGCTAGTTTTCTCCTTCTTTCTCCTTGTTTCTCCCTGTTTGGTACCTAGCCTTTCTTGCTATGGTAGTTTTGCTGCATGAACCGTGAGGTGATTCTTCTGCTGCTCCTACAGTTCTTTGACACCGGCGATGCCGGAATGGATTTGTCCGAAAGGGCATCTTAGGGCGTCCACGTTCACGTTCGACCGTCCATAGACAACCTCAATAGTTGCAGTCTTTTCTGCCGGTAGGGTTTGCTTAGGCAGTTTGGCGGTGCAGGGATTGCTTCGTTCCCGCTGAAGACGGGACTTACAGCGTTCCTCCTCGCAATGACGGTCCAGACTATAGTACTATCATTTCTATGATAGGTTGGGCATAGAGATCCCTCCTTCGTCGGGATGACAGAGAGGAGTCAATAGTTAATAGTGAGTGATGCGCTATAAACAAATCAGACATCATACATCCTACATCAGACATATATCTGACAACTTTCGCCTGGCTGTTTCATTGGCACATAGGCAGATTGGCTTATCGGCACTTTATCCTCCGTATTTTCGCCGCACAAATTCCTGCTATGAAATTAGTATCTTACCTGAAAGAAGAACAGGATCAACTGGCCTTGCTGGTAGATGGCTTACTATATGATATGGAGATCGTGCACCCTGACCTGCCCAATACCATGGGCATGTTCCTGAATTACTGGGAAGAGGTTTTTCCGGTAGCCCAGGCAGGGATTCAGATGATCGAAGAAGAAAGGATCTCCAAACGCAGAGGCATTCCACTGGAATCCGTTTCATTGCTGGCACCCGTGCCCTTCCCTACCTCATGCCGGGATGGTTATGCCTTTCGGCAGCATGTGGCTGCGGCCCGGAGAAACCGTAAAGTGGACATGATCCCGGAGTTCGATCAATATCCCATCTTTTATTTTACCAATCACCATAGCATCAAAGGACCCGGTGAAGTTGCCTGCATGCCCGATCATTTTGAAAAGCTGGATTTCGAGCTGGAAGCGGCGATCGTTATCTGCAAAGCCGGCCGGAACATCAAGGCTGAAGAAGCGGATGCCTACATCGGCGGCCTGATGATCATGAACGACCTCAGCGCCCGGCGGCTGCAGATGGAAGAAATGCTGCTGAACCTGGGGCCTGCCAAAGGAAAGGATTTTGCTACTACTATCGGTCCCTGGCTAGTAACTCCTGATGAACTCGAAGCGTTCGAGGTAGCGGCCAAAGAAGGCCATACCGGTAAAAGCTGGAACCTGAAAATGAGCTGTACCGTGAATGGCGTCAAAGTGAGTGAGGGGAACCTTGCCGATATGGACTGGACCTTTGCCGAGCTGATAGAACGCGCCTCCTACGGAGTGGATCTGTTTCCGGGCGATATCATCGGCAGTGGCACGGTAGGAACCGGCTGCTTCCTGGAATTGAACGGTACCGGAAAGCTGAATGACCCTAATTATAACGAGCAATGGCTGCAGGCCGGCGATGTTGTAGCGATGGAGATCGATGAGCTGGGTACACTGAGCAATACGATTGTGGGTGAGGAGACGGACTGGAGTCTGCTGAAGTTGAAAAAACAAGGCTGAAAATAGAAGAGGCTTCCCGTACGGAAGCCTCTTTGTTTGCCGCAGGATGGCTCCTGCTGATCTTTTTTGAACTTTATACCCTTACGCGGTTCATCTTCTTTGCCTGGGCACCACCCTTGTTCTTAACCTTACCGAGGAAGGAGTCTTTTACTTTCAGATCTTTCTCGGCATTCACTTCGGCATTGCCCACACCCGTATTTTCGATATTCAGCGTTTGCACCACGAAGCTTCCGGCTTCGAGCGAACCCACACCGGAGTTTTTGAATACGGCGTTCTGCGCCTTTCCGCTCAGGTTCACATTGCCCACGCTGGAATTGGTAAGATCCAGCTTATTCGCGGTGAGGTTGAGCTTTACATTACCCACACTTTTATTTTTCAGGGACAGGTCGTCGAAGGCCAGGGTTTCCTCTGAACTTACGTTACCGATGGTACTCAGACTCAGTTCTTTCAGTTTTTTGAACGTGACCAGCACGCGCATCTTATTCTTGGATTTCAGGTTTTTGTTTTCCAGCTTCTTCATATCGATCACCAGCTGGTTTCCTTCATTACGAACCTGAAACAGCTCCTGAAGGTTCTCATCCGCTTCGATCTTTACCGATTCTGCCGATCCTTGCATCAGTTTCAATTCATAAATGCCGCTTGCTTTCAACGCATCGAAGGAAGACACAGGCACCTCGCGGGTAACCAGTTTTCCGTTTCCTTCGATCGTTTCCTGTTTGTTTTCCTGAGCCTTAACAACCGATCCGCATACCAGTGCTGCAGCGGCGAGTACCATTAGTTTTTTCATTATAGTTGATTTATGGTTTAAAGTTTAACGAAAGCCTTCGTATAACGAATGTAAGCCACTCCCTGTTACAAAAACATCAGAAATTGGTATCAGCGGTGAATTAAGCTTGTAAAAGGCGGCCGGTGAATTATGGCCTGTTTTTAGGAGATTTGCCGCTTATGATATTCGACCTCAAGGATCTGAAGCCCATGGAAAAGCAGTATTACCTGCAGCATGTGGTAGCGCCGCGACCGATCTGTTTTGCTTCTACTATAGACAAAGAAGGAAGGGTGAATCTCAGTCCGTTCAGCTTTTTCAACCTGTTCTCAACGGTTCCGCCGATCGTGGTATTCTCTCCTTCGCGGCGCGTAAGGGACAATACCACCAAGCACACCCTTCAGAATGTGCTGGAAGTACCGGAAGTGGTGATCAACATTGTAACCTATGATATGGTGCAGCAGGCCTCTCTTGCCAGCTGTGAGTATCCGAAAGGAACCGATGAATTTGTGAAGGCGGGATTTACCAAAGAGCCGGCTACCCTGGTTCGGCCCCCAATGGTCCGGGAAAGCAAGGCAAAGCTGGAATGCCGCGTGCTGGAAGTAAAGTCCCTGGGTGATGAAGGCGGGGCCGGTCAGCTGGTGATCTGCGAGGTGTTGCGGCTGCATCTTGATGATAGTCTGCTTGATGCCGAGAAAAAGATCGACCAGACAAAACTGGAACTTGTGGCGCGACTGGGAGGCGATTGGTATGCCCGGGTTTCGAAGGACAACCTTTTCCTAGTTCCCAAACCGAATGTAAAACTAGGGATTGGTATGGATGCCCTTCCGGAAAGCATACGCCACAGCAAGGTACTGACCGGAAATCACCTGGGCCAGCTGGCCAATGTGCATGAACTACCGGTAGTACAGCCTTCCTTTGACGATGAGCACCTGAAGAATATCGTACAGTATTTTTCCATCAATCCTTCCGATATGGAGCTGGAGGTGCACCGCTATGCCGCCTCGCTGCTGGAGCAGCAACAGGTGGAAGCCGCCTGGCAGGTATTGCTGGCTGCCGAACCGAACGCTTTTCAGCCTCTTGAACCGTAGCCGAAAACCTTCTTCAGTATTTCGGTAGTGCGAGCCACGGGGTTGGCCCTGATGTTCGCCTCTTCCTGCGCTACCTGATCGAACAAGGCGGTAACTGCCTTATCCACCACATAGGATGGCAGATCAGGATTGAGCTTATTCATCGTCGTTGGAAAATTGTTATAGGTGGAGATGATGTCCGTATAATATTTGGTAGCACTTACCTTGTCCAGCGACTGTTTGATGATTGGGCTGAAAGCGGCTATGAGTTTCGATGTAGTGCGCTCTTTAAAATATTGCGTTGCCGCATCACGCGGACCTTTCACGATATTGATCGCGTCGGTGATGGTCATGCCTTTGATGGCATCCAGGAATATGGGGCGTGCATAGCCTACTGCATCTTCCGCCGCGCGGTTGATCTGAAGAATGGCTTTGTCCACTAATGAGCCCATACCGATCTGGCGCAGTGTGTTCTCGATCCGTTGCGCATCGGGAGGCAACAACAGCTTATAAACATCATTTCCGAAAAAACCGTTTTCCTTATTGAGCAGACCGATACCCCTGCCCACACCCTGATCGAGCGCTTCCCGGATCCCCTGTGCGGCTTCATATTGTGTAATGCCGGTGCCGGTTGTTGTGGGAAGCTTGTTGAGCGTTTCACAAGATACCAATGCCAGGGTAAGGCTGAAAGCCAGTATATAGCGTTTTATCATAAAGTCGTTTGTGCACTACCGTTCAAATTTACGGCCAATTTATAAGCCTTTGGCAGCTGTCAGACTTCTGCTATCAGCCGACAGCAGATGCTGATTCATCGGGCCAGGCTCCTGATAGCAGTATTCCAACTGTCATTTACTACTGCTTAAATGATCCTGAAATTATTATGGTCGAAGGGGCGCTTGCCGGTGAGTTTTTCGAGTACGTTCTTAAACTTTTCCTTTAGCGGTAATTTGTTGTAGGTGATATCGTAATCGAATTTCCAGTTCATGCGACGGATACGATGCTGCATAACAGCCGGATGGGTCCCGGTAAATTTTTCCAGCGCATCGATATGCTTTGAATAATCGAAGCCTGAC
This sequence comes from Flavisolibacter sp., assembly GCA_036263415.1. Lineage (GTDB taxonomy): Bacteria > Bacteroidota > Bacteroidia > Chitinophagales > Chitinophagaceae > Flavisolibacter. Next base: position 22,697 of record DATAHC010000434.1, on the reverse strand, counting down.
TGGTAGATCTTTTGCGGCTGGTATTCCTCACCTGCCCAGTGTTTTTCAAAGTCACTGGACTTTGCCTGCATGGCTTCCGGTTCGCGGACCCAGCCATAATGATGCATCCAGGCATTTACGGGCTTGACCCGTAATTTTTCATTATTTCCTTTACGGAAGCCCTGAGCATCGCGGTAAGAATAGATGCTTTTATCGTTTCGGATAACACGGATCTCTTTTTTGTACCAACGCGAAGAAGCGCCTACATAATCGAAGGAGCCGTAGAAGTGACGGTATTTCAGCAACAGCCCATCCACCTCCCTATGTTCCTTCCATTGCTGCATGGCGGTGCGTATAGCCTCATAACCAGCTTCATGCAACACTTCATCGCCCTGGATATAGATACACCAGTCGGTATCGGCTCCAATGGACTGAAAGGCTTTATCGGTTTCCACCGCGAGCACGCGGCCGCCTTCTTTCAGGCTATCGTCCCAGACCGTGTCGAGGATCCTGATCTTTTGGGGATCGATGGCTGCCACCAGCTCACGGGTAGCATCATCCGATCTGCCAACTGCCACCACCACTTCATCACACAGGGGTAAAATAGAGCGCAGCGCTTCCTCCACAGGATACTGGAACTTTATTGCGTTCTTGATAAAGGAAAAGCCGGTTACTTTCATCGTGCTGCTTTACTATGATTTTTTGCCTTCGGCTTCTTCATTAGCCTCCACCACCCATTTTTCCGGGCGCATCTGCGGGAACAGCAAGACGTCTTTTATTGAAGGCTGATTGGCAAGAAGCATACAGAGACGATCGATACCGAAACCAATACCCGAAGTAGGCGGCATGCCATATTCGAGCGCGCGCAGGAAGTCGTAATCGATATACATGGCCTCTTCATCACCGCGCTCCATCAGCTTTACCTGTTCTTCAAAGCGTTCCCGCTGGTCGATCGGATCATTCAGCTCGCTGTAGGCATTGGCGATCTCCTTACCGTTGATCATCAGCTCGAAGCGCTCTACCAAACCGGGCTTGCTACGGTGCTTTTTGGTCAGCGGACTCATTTCCACCGGATAGTCTATGATAAAGGTGGGCTGTATATAGTGATGCTCGCATTTATTCCCAAAGATCTCGTCGATCAGTTTCCCCTTACCCATTGAAGCATTTATCTCCAAATGCAACTGACGGCACACATCGCGCAGGCCTTCCTCATCCATCTGACTCACGTCGAAGCCTGTATGCTCTTTTATGGCGTCGTAAATACTGATCCTTTTGAAAGGGGCTTTGAAAGAAATAATATTATCGCCTACAGCAACATCCGTTGTGCCGCACACATCTTCCGCCGCGTTCTCCAGCAGGCGCTCGGTAACATTCATCATCCAGAGGTAATCCTTATAGGCCGTATAGAACTCCAGAATGGTGAACTCGGGGTTGTGGGTACGGTCTATCCCTTCATTGCGGAAGTTGCGGCTGAATTCATACACCCAGTCGAACCCGCCCACGATCAACCGCTTCAGATACAACTCGTTGGCGACCCGGAGGTAAAACGGCACATCCAGTGCATTATGGTGGGTCATAAAGGGGCGAGCGGCCGCGCCACCCGGGATGCTTTGGAGCACCGGTGTATCCACTTCGATCGCCCCATGCTGGTTCAGAAATTCCCGGATGGAATTGATCAGCCTGGTACGCTTCAGAAAGGTTTCCTTGATCGACGGATTGATCACCAGGTCGGCATAGCGCTGCCGGTATTTGAATTCCGGATCGGAAACAGCATCGTAGGTTTGTCCATCGGCTTCTCTCACAATGGGCAGGGGCCGCAGGGATTTACCCAGGAAGGTCAGTTCTTTCACATGCACGGAGATCTCACCCATCTTGGTACGGAACACAAAGCCTTTTACGCCAATAAAATCGCCTATGTCCAGGAGTTTCTTCCAGACAATATCATATAACGTAGCATCACCCTCCTTCGCCAGGTCGTCCTTTCGCACATAGATCTGGATACGACCCTGGGAATCCTGCAATTCGGCAAAGGAGGCCTTCCCCATATCGCGCACACTCATGATGCGTCCGGCCAGGCAGACGTCCGTCCATTCCTCTTTTGATTCGTCGGTAAAGATGCTCTTGATGGAAGCCGAATGCTGGTTAACGGGATATTGCGCTGCGGGATAGGGATCGATTCCCAGCCTTTGAAGCTCCGCCAGTTTCTCTCTTCTAACAATTTCCTGCTCAGATAAATGCGATGTCTGCATACTCAATTTCTTGTTGCGCAAAAGTAGGAAGTATTGGATGTACATTAGTGTATGCGCTATTTTCTGATCTCACTGATCCTTGCCGTTACCGGAGTTCTGCTTTCTTTCACGGAACACAGACCCGAGGAATCTGCCTGGATCCGCATCAATTTACTTGGCTACCAGCCGGCAAACAGTAAAGTAGCCGTCTGGTGCGCGAACGGATCGGAACTACCTGATCAGTTTGAGGTGGTAGACGTGCTTACGGGAGCCATTGCCTATACCGGTTCTGTCAGCCAGCCTTTTGGCGCTTACGGTCCTTTTACACAGACCTGCCGGCTGAACTTTTCCGCCTTCAGAAAACCTGGGCGTTATTACCTGAAAGCCGGTTCCGCCGTTTCACCCGCTTTTGCCATCGCTGACCATGTATACCAGGGCACGGCTGATTTTTGCCTCCGGTATATGCGCCAGCAGCGCTGCGGATTCAATCCATTTCTGAAAGACAGCTGCCATACCCATGACGGCTATACCTTATACGGGCCTATGCCGGACAGCAGCTTTGTGGATGCTACCGGCGGCTGGCACGATGCCAGCGATTACCTCCAGTATGTAACCACCTCCGCCACGGCTACGCACCACCTGTTGATGGCCTGGCGTGACTTTCCGGGCGTTTTTACCGATGAAAAACAGTCCAACGGGCTCGATGGTCCCAATGGCCGGGCGGATGTTCTGGACGAAGCCAAATGGGGCCTGGACTGGCTGCTGAAGATGCATCCGCGTCCTGAGTGGATGTTCAACCAGGTAGCCGACGACAGAGACCACCTCTCCATGCGGATACCCAAAGAGGACAGTCAGTATGGAAGAGGCGCTCAAAGGCCTGTCTATTTCATAGACGGTAAGCCACAGCAACGGGGTAAATTTATGAATGCTACCCAGGGAACTTCCTCCTCTGCCGCTAAAATCTCCGGAAGTTTTGCCTTAGGAAGCCGCCTTTTCCACCTTCAGGATCCCGGCTATGCCGCTTTGCTTGCCAAGCGGTCTGCCTCCGCCTTCGCGTATGCTTTGCAAAAGCCCGGCGTTACCCAAACCGTATCTGTACGCGCCCCTTATATCTATGCCGAAGAAAACTGGACTGATGATATGGAGCTGGCCGCCGCCAGCCGCCAGTTACTGAATAAGGCTCAGGCCTATTCCCGAATGGAACCGATCACTCCCTGGCTGGGAAAAGACACTGCCCGGCATTATCAATGGTATCCGTTCATTAACCTGGGTCATTATGAACTGGCGCGCCAACTGAAAGGGAAAGATCGCGATACGATATGCGGCTATTACCGACAAGGCATTGAAGCGGTTTGGAACAAAGCCCGCCAGAACGCTTTTTACAGAGGAATTCCCTATATCTGGTGCAGTAATAACTTAACGGTGTCCTTTGCCATTCAGTGCTACTGGTACCGGAAGCTGACCGGCGATGCTCAGTTCGAGCAGCTGGAGCAGGCCAATTTCGACTGGATCTTTGGCTGCAATCCCTGGGGCACTTCCATGGTATATGGACTCCCGTCCCATGGCGATACCCCCACAGACCCTCATTCAGCCTTTACCCATCTGAAGCAGTATCTTATAGACGGAGGGCTGGTAGATGGTCCTGTATATACCAGCATTTACAAGAATCTGATCGGCATACAGCTTTTTCATGACGATGCCTATGCGCCGTTTCAAAGCGATCTGGCAGTTTATCATGATGATTATGGAGACTACAGCACCAATGAGCCTACCATGGACGGTACGGCTTCCCTGATCTACCTGCTGGCTGCCCAGGAAGCATCCAGTGTACCCCATACAGAAAACCTCCACCCTCCTTTTATTTACAGCCAAGGAGCCCTTATAAGAGGCGATACGCAACAGAAGAAAATCGCCCTTGTTTTTACAGGAGATACTTATGCAGAGGGCACCGGAACCATACTTTCAGCATTGAAAAATGAAGGAGCGAAGGCTTCATTCTTCCTGACGGGGCGCTTTCTGCGTACTCCGGCATTTCGGCCGGGGATCAACCAACTGGTAAAAGCCGGGCATTATTTAGGACCGCACAGCGACCAGCATTTACTATATGCCGACTGGAACCAGCGTGACCGACTGCTGGTGACCCGGGACAGCTTTTTGAAAGACCTGCGGAATACCTATGCAGCTTTAAAGCATTGGGGAATCGATCGCCGCAAGGCACTTTATTTCTTACCACCTTTTGAATGGTACAACGACAGCATAGCTGCCTGGACCCGATCCGAAGGTCTGCAACTGATCAATTACACGCCCGGAACGATCAGCATGGCCGATTACACGGTACCAGAGGATAAGAATTACCGGACAGCAGCTGCCATTTTCCAGTCCATCACCAACCAGGAAAGCAGACCTGCCCATCTGAATGGATTCATTTTATTAATGCATATAGGAGCCGGACCCAAGCGGCCTGATCCATTTTATAATCGGTTGCCTGACCTTTTAAAGTTTCTGAAAAAGCAAGGCTATCAAATGGTTACAGTGAACGAACTGCTGCGCTTTTAACATTTAGATGCGGTTTAACAATACCAAAAATACCAGCAGCGTTTTGTACTTTTGATTTCAAATCCAACTTCATGAAGTTTGAGAAAATACATAATAAAGGACAGGCGAGGTTGTTTCAGAATCCGGCCCTCGAATTCCTGACCAAAACCCATCCACTGGTGATCTGGGGTATTTATTTACCTGTAGTGATCGGCTTTCCTTATTATGCTGCCTCTCACTTCGATTTCGGAGCCGGCCGGATAGCGGTTCTCTTTCTGCTGGGCATGCTCTTCTGGACCTTCTTTGAATATATCATGCACCGCTGGGCTTTTCATATGGTTGCCGAAAGTGAGCGGGCTCAAAAGATCATTTACGTGATGCATGGTAATCATCACCATTTTCCACGGGATAAGGAAAGACTGTTCATGCCTCCCGTTCCAAGCCTTATTATAGCCTCCACCATATTTGCCCTGATGTACCTTCTGATGAAGGAAGATGCTTTTGTTTTCTTTCCCGGATTCATGCTTGGCTACCTGATGTACGGCTCCATGCATTACGCTATCCATGCCTGGAACCCTCCTTTCAAATGGATGAAACCATTATGGCGCAATCACCATCTTCATCATTATAAAGATGATCACAAAGGCTTTGGCGTAAGCACTACTATCTGGGACCGGGCTTTTGGCACCATGTTCGATCTGAAGAAGGAAAAGGAAGACAAAGAAAAGGTTCGCGAGCTGATGTACTAAGCTGCCCTCCGGGATTGACCGGCTTCCCTTAAGTTTGCAGGCTTTATGGGACAAAAGAAACTGGTTCGGTTTGCAGAGTTAAAAACGTTCACCAACGTTTTGCAAAATCCTGAAGCTTCTTCAGGAGAATGGCATCGCTTTTTTGAGAATACCAATCCCATTGTACTGGAACTGGCCTGTGGAAAAGGCGAATACACAATTGGACTGGCGCACCAGTATCCCAACAAGAATTTTATAGGCGTAGACCTGAAGGGCAACCGCCTGTGGGTAGGAGCAAAAAAAGCCACACAGCATCTGTTAAAGAATGTAGCTTTTCTGCGCATACAGATCGACCGCATCAATGAATTCTTTGCTACCGAAGAAATTGATGAGATCTGGATCACCTTTCCCGATCCGCAACTACGGGTATCCAAGGCCAAGAAACGACTAACCCATCCAAAGTTCCTGAGGTTGTATTACCAGATCATGAAACCCGGAGGCAAGATCCATCTGAAGACCGACAGCCCCGACCTTTACCGGTTTACCAAGAAAGTGATCGCTCTATATGGCTGCACCCTTTGCAAGGACCTGGATGATGTGTATGCCGAACCCGGTATTCCACCCGAACTGCATATCAAGACTCATTACGAATCGCTGGATATTGCCGGCAGCCAGCGCGTGCATTACCTATGCTTTACCCTACCCGAACGACTGCCCTCGAAAGAAATGGATGCCACCCTACAGGAACTACTGAAAGATGAAGCGGGAATTAACTGAAGGACTTGATTACTATATCAATGAAAAAGGATTACTGACCTTTACGGCGTATTATTTACTGGACAGGGGATATTGCTGCGGGAACGGATGCCGGCATTGCCCCTACGATTATGAATCAGTTCCGGAACCCAGACGGAGTGAATTACTTCAAAGAAGAACGGAAGAAAACCCGGATAGCCACTAGTCCGGATTTACCAATTTACGTTACCTTTCCTTTATGCCTGCCAGAAAACGCGCTACGGAAACCTTACGGTCCATTACTCCATCGGGTGTAAAGGATGCTTCCTTCTTTGAGCTGGTGTATGCTATCGTGCGCCAGATTCCAAAAGGAAGAGTTACCAGCTATGGTGCCATTGCAGCCGCACTAGGAACGAAATTATCAGCCCGTATGGTAGGATGGGCCATGAACGGTTCGCACCAGGTTACACCCAAAGTACCTGCACACCGCGTGGTGAACCGGCAGGGCCTGCTGACCGGGAAGATCCATTTTCATCCGCCGGAGCGTATGCAACAGCTGCTGGAGAAGGAAGGTATCCAGGTAGCAGATGACCAGATCATCGATTTTGAGAAAAAGTTCTGGGATCCCCTGACAGAGCTCGGCCTGTAGCGCCTGATTATTCTTTTTTAGTACTGTCTGCCGCCGGCTTCTTTTTCTTACCGAATAAACTGCCTAAAGTTCCCTTGACTGTTTCAGCTGCTTTGTCTTTTGTCTGTTCGAAGCTGACTCCTTTCGATGATGAATCTTTTGAGCCCAGGAGCTGCTTTCCGATCTCCTGCTTCACATCTTCCATCACCTGTTTCTTTACCACAGCGAAAGAATCTTTGATTTCCCTTCGGGCACTGTCTGCTTTCTGCTGAACAAAAGCCGTAGCCTGCTGCTTCAGTTCCTTCGTTGCATCACCGGCCACCTGCTTCAGATCTGTCTTCAACACCGGGTTTGTGATGGTACCACCCATTCGAACATTCAGATCGATCTGGTCGGACAAGGCAACAGGAATGCCTTTACTGCCAGCCTGGGCCGCCAGATTGTTTACGAAAGCATTGCCACTGGTGCCCAGGTAGCTGCGCGGAAGCTTCATCCCGATGATGTAATCGATAGCCTGATCAAAGCCATGCATGCCACCAATTTCCATTTCGATATCCTTTACCTGCAAGTGGAAAGGCCTGACCAGCACTTTCCCATTGGCAAATTCAAAATGGCTTTTAATATCTTTCAGCGAGATGTCCTTCAGCTGGCTGACATTCAACTGTCCGGCCAGCTTTTCCATGGGCTGGAACTGACGTAAGACGCCTTGCAGCAATAAAATATTTCCATTCCCCGTCAGGCTGTTCAGGTCCGGCATCAGATCACCGTTCAAACGACCCGTCATCGTGAACTGGGAACTCATTTTACCGGACAGGAATTTGCCCACGGGCATCAGTTTTTGCACGGTATTATAAGCCATGAATGCTTTCTGTATGTCTATGTCCTTTATATCATAATTCAAAGCGATAGCCGGCTTCTCCTTATTCTCGCGGGTGCTATAGGAGCCATTGAAGGTAACCGATCCATCGAGTGCCCTGGTCTGAACCTGCTGCAGTTGCACGGTTTCATTTTTCACTACCAAGGCTCCGTTTACCTGCTGATAATGTACCTGGTCATAGACCACATCATCTGCACGGGCCTGTATCACCATGTCGATATTGGCTGGTATCTTAACGGGTTGCATGGATGCCGAATTCGTAGCGGATGCCGTATCGGTACCCATCCAATCATTTAAGTTGATCTTATCTGCAGCGACATTCAATCTGCCCTGCAGTGTTTCATTATGCAACGCATAGCCGAGCATATTTGTGAGCACGCCATCTGCCGTAAGGGCCGTACCCATAAAACTTCCGGCAAAATTGTTCAGCTGAACAACATTCGGATTGAAAGAGAAACGAGCGTTCTGAATAGTCATGCCTGACGGATACGCTTTTGAGGCATAGCGTACCTGTTCCAGACTCGCCACACCATTCAGACCTATCTGTTCATAGGCCTTGCGGTCAATCGCCTGCTTACTGCCTTTAAAACTCATTTCTCCACTTAGCTTCCCACTTATAGCAGTGCCGGGCTCCAGGGCTACAAACTGTTTGATATTATCCAGGGTGAACTTTCCTTTCAGATCACCCATAAAATTCACAGCGGTCACCGGCTGGCTTAGCTTCAGATTGAAATCAAATGCATCCATTCCTACTTCCAGATGGCCAGAACTGATATCTACCGTAGTGGCATCGGCACTACCACCGGTATTTTGAAGCGCTATTCTGAACGATCCGTTATGTATGGGCTGCAGAAAGGCCTTAGAGGCATAGAATAAATTTTCTATGGTGAGAAATCCACCAGCTGAAAAGGGGCCAGACTGTTGCTGCAAAGCTGTCAGGTTGCCTTTCGCATACGCATCTGCCTGTATCAGTCCTGCCAGTTTTGTACCCGGTTCCAGCTTTACAAAACGGGTAATCTCCGAGAAGTTGATGCGGCCTTTGACACCTGCATCGATATACCGGATGGTTTCCGGATTGGTGAAGCGAAGCCTGAAGTCGAAGGGGTCAGCTCCGAATTCCAAATGACCTTTCTGTATATCTACCACCGTATTGTCCATTGCGCCATCACGATTGGAAAAACGGGCGGCGATCGTAATATTCTTCACCGGCTGGGGCAGGTCGGGATACTGAAAGAATCCGTTCTGTATGGCCAGATCGATATCGTAGGCCGGCAAACTTGTATTACTGTAAGTTCCTTTTACAAACCCTTTGAAGGCGGCTGTTCCGCTGGTCTTAAGCTTATCGAAATCCGTTTTATAGATAGCCGGCACCAGCGACAGGAAGTTTTTGAATTCATTCGTAGGTGCATTAAAGCTGATGTCCATGCTGTACGTACTGTCATTATCCAGCCGGAAGAAACCATTCGCCAGCACCTTGAGCTCATTGACCAGAAGGCTGGCATTTTTGAAGGTATAGGTACTTTTCTGATTATTGATCTCCACGTCGGCGTCTATTCCTGCCTGCGCATTGATCAGATAGGGAATATTTTGATACACTACGGTGGCCGACAGCGCTTTTGTTTTTGTAGCCATGGTAAAGATATCCTGGGTGATATCTCCTTTACCTTCATGGTCGAGACCTGTGACCTCGGCGGCCATGTTCAGCGTTTTATCTTCGTATTTTATATAACCATTGTGTATGGCATAGCGCTGTAGTTTCACCTTGAAAGAGGAGCTGTCTGCCACCGACGCTGTGCCGGCATTTGCTTTGGCGATCTCCCAGTTGGCCCTGCCCTCTTTGTTCACCAGCGCATGGATCCTGGGCTTTTCGAGAAAAACACCATAGACGCTGATGTCTTCTCCCCGGATCAGATTCATCACGTTGACCGAGGCATCGAAAGCGGCTGCGCTCAGAACCGTATCGGAAGCAAATTCACCGGTACCGACAACGGACAGGTCTTCCAGGTTCAGCGAAAGCTTTGGAAAATGCCTGAAAAAGGAAAGACTGACATCTTTAAAGTCAACCTTAGCCGTAAGATTCTTATTGATCTCCGATTTTACGAGCGTTACAATCCTGCCCTTGAAGAGAATAGGTACCAGGAAAGCCAGCAGCAATAGTATGAGTAGGCCGATCCCGGTATATTTCAATAATTTTTTCATAGGAAGTCAGTGGTTCGGGTATGAAAATACAGCCAAAATTCAGTAGGTGCAATCGTTATGAGTAAGAATCTTTCCGATCACGTAAAACCATTTTGGGATGATCGTATAACTACCGGGTACAGGGCTCGGAAAGCTCCGATCATCTATGATCTTCTTTTTATACTGCCCAACTTCAAGGCCTGTTTTTTGTTAGGCTTTCTACATGCAGATCCTCTGGAAATATTTGAAGCCACACCGGAAACTGATTTTCCTTTCCCTGGTGCTGGCTACAGCCGCACAACTGCTAAGCCTAATCGACCCTATCATTTTTGGTAAAATTATCGATGACTATGCCTCCAAACCGGCGGGACGTTCCCAGCAGGAATTGATCCATGGCGTTTTATACTGGCTGGGGATCGCGATCGTCATTGCCCTTCTGGCACGACTGGCCAAGGCTTTCCAGGATTATACCTCCCGACTGGCCGTGGCGCGGTTCGGCATGCAAATCTTCAATGATGGCTTACGGCAGACCCTCCGCCTGTCTTTCCAGGAGTTTGAAGAAAGCCGCAGTGGTGAAACGCTGTCCGTTCTGCAGAAGGTGAAGACCGATACCGAGCGTTTTGTAACCTCGTTCATCAATATACTTTTCTCTTCCCTGGTAGGTATTGGCTTCCTGATCTGGTACAGCATCACGAAGAACTGGATGCTGATACCGGTGTTCGTGATCGGGATCCTGGTACTGGGCTCACTTACCGGCCTGCTGTCCAAGCGCATCAAAACCGTTCAGCGTTCCATCAACAGAGAAACCAATAAAATGGCCGGTGTTATGACCGAAAGCCTCCGGAATATTGAACTGGTGAAAAGCCTGGGCCTGACCTTTCCGGAGATCAGGCGACTGAAGGGACAAACCCAGAAAATCTTTGACCTTGAAATGGTGAAGGTGCGCAAAGTACGGACACTCTCCTTTCTGCAGGGCTCTACGCTGAACCTGCTGCGGCAATCCATTCTTTTCATCCTGCTCTGGCTGATCTTCCGCAATGTATTGTCGACCGGAGAGCTGATCACGATGCAATTCATATCCACCACCATCTTCGGCCCCCTGCAGGATCTTGGAAATATTATTTTGCAATACCGCGAAGTAGAAGCATCCATCAACAGCTTTGATATACTCATGCATAAGCCCATTGAGCAACGGCCTGAGGATCCGGTGGAAATAGGGGAACTGAAAAGCCTGCGCTTTGAGAATGTAGTATTCCATCATAAAACAGCGGCACATAACGCTATCGATGGCATTTCCTTCAGTGTGCGAACCGGACAGACCATAGCTTTTGTAGGTCCATCCGGATCGGGAAAAAGCACGCTGGTTAAATTGCTGGTCGGACTGTATAAACCGGTAAGCGGATCGATATTGTTCAATGATGAATTATCATCCGACATCCGTTATAACGAATTGCGTCGCCAGATCGGTTTTGTAACCCAGGACACGCAATTATTTGCAGGCACCATCAAAGAGAACCTGCTATTCGTAAAGCCCGATGCTACAGATGAAGAAGTTATAGAAGCCCTGCACAAAGCGGCCACTGCCCAATTACTAGCCCGATCGCCACAGGGTATCAATACCTTGTTAGGCGAAAACGGGATGAAACTTTCGGGAGGCGAAAAGCAACGCATATCCATAGCCAGAGCTTTGCTCCGGCATCCCCGGCTTCTGATCTTTGATGAGGCCACCTCCGCGCTTGATTCGCTGACGGAAGAAGACATTACCAATACCATACGCGAGGTATCCACCAGCAGACAACAGATCACTATATTGATCGCCCACCGCCTGTCTACCATTATGCATGCGGATGTTATCTATGTATTGGAGAAAGGCAAGGTAGCTGAGATCGGAACCCATGATGAGCTCGTAAGCCAAAAAGGTCTTTATTATGCGATGTGGCGGCAACAGGTGGGAGAACGAAGAGAAAAACAACCTACTGTGAAAAACGTCGGTTAACTGACCAATCGCTCTTTTTCGAATCACATAACGTAAGTTCGCCTGGTGAAATACGCTTACCTGTTCCTGATCGTTTTAACTTCCTGTCATCAAACCATGTCTAAAACCATTGCTTTCCGGCTCAAACCCGGCCAGGACCTCAGAAAAGGTATTGATTCCATAGTTACATCTGAAAAGATCGAAGCAGGGTGGATTGCTACCTGCGTAGGCAGCTTGACTACCTATAACATCCGCTTTGCCAATCAACCGAACGGAAGTTCCGATTCCGGACATTTTGAAATTGTCTGCCTCACCGGAACCGTATCTACCCATGGCTCCCATATTCACATCAGCGTGAGCGACAGTACCGGGAAAACCATCGGAGGGCATTTACTAGAAGGAAATCTCATTTATACTACGGCAGAAATCGTAGTACAGGCTTCCGATGACTATCAATTCACCCGCGAGAAAGACGGCTCCACCCCATGGGAGGAACTACAGGTGAAAAAGAAATAGCTTAATGATAATAGGGGCTGATCAGCAGGTATACCACAGGTCCGGTAACCGCTACATAGAACCACATTGGCCAGGTAATCTTCGCCAGCTTACGATGCTTCGCATTTTCATTGATAAGGCCCCGGTATGCCGTAAATAATATAAACGGAAGTACCAGTCCTGCGAGAATAATGTGGGTGATCAACAGCGGTATATAAACCATACGCAGGCTTCCAGCCTGCGCTCTTTCGATAGCACTCAATTTGCCGTCTCCATTCAGATCACCATAAATAGCTTCTCCGGACAGCAGGTGATGGGCAATATAGCTTACCAAAAAAAGAACGGAAAGCAACATAGCCGTAAGCATAATATTCCGGTGTGTATTATAATTACCCTTTTTAGCAGAAACAATACCGGCGATCAGTAAAACCGCTACAATAGTGTTGATGAAGGCATTGGCTTTGGCAAAAATATGTTCATCAAAAGGCAGATCTACCTTCAGTTTATATTTTCCCAAGATGGAAACGATCACAAAGACTACAGCGGAAAATAGAAATATTATTATTCTTGCTTTCTTGTCATTTTTCGTGATCAGCAGGTTCATAATTTCTTATTCTCTTTTTTGAGGATGATTACCAGCAGTATTACAGCCACTGCAGCTATTGCAAAAACAACTGCCAGCAATTCCAGTTTACCAGAGAGGAAGGATTTTTTATTTTTATCCTTTTCGAGGGCCAGCAGCACGATATCTTCCGATAGCCTCGATAGAGCCATACTATCCAGTGCGTGATAATAGCCTCTGATCTTTTTATTCTTATCGATCAGCACAAACAGATCGGTGTGCAGAAAATTGCTGTCCGTCGGTCCGCCGTACTGAGCCAGCAATTTCATATCCTTTATAGAAAGGTCATAGATCTTCTGACGGTCGCCCGTAAGCAGCCACCAGTTTTGCGGATTCACCTGAAACCGGTCGGCCCATTTCTTCAGAGCCCGTACACTATCCCGTTCCGGATCAATGCTAAAAGAAAGGAAATGGATGAAATTAGCTTCCCTGGTTCCTACCATCTCATTGCTTTTGATACCATCCTGCAAAGCTTTCATCTTGCGTGTCATCGGCGGACAGATCGTAGGACAATGCGTAAAGAAAAAGTTTGCCACAATGATCCTGTCATCCAGATCATGAAGTGACACCTGGTTTCCCAGCTGGTTGGTGAATGTAAAATCAGGTATAGTATGCCAGGCAGTGTCTACTGACTCTTTCCCGTTCACCGTAGTTGCCATTACGGAATCCGGAATATAATGGCGGGGCATTACCACGGCGCCGTCAGTTGACCGCTTCAAAAGAAAATAGCCGATCAATGGCAGTAACACCGCCAGCAAAAGTCCGTATAAAGCTTTTTTATTCATGGTGGGCTAAGCGCAGCAGAAAGTACTGATCAGGATAAAAAAAACCATCGCCGCAAAGGTATGCAGGCGATGGTAAATTCTTTTCACTATAACAGACTATTAACCGCCAAATCCGCGCTGGGTAGTATCACCCGATTTGATAGGTCTTTCCAGTGTGTGTTCCAATTTGTATTTATCATATCGGTTACGCATGGTACGGTAGGAGTTGCCATCCCACAGGAATGCGCCAATGAACCAGATGAACAGCATCAGCGGTACTACCACTGTCATGATCATATTCCTGATCTCATCGCCCAGGTGCATAAATACACTAACGATATAATATGCTTTAGCGAGTGTGAGTATACAAACGGCACCCTTGAACATTAAAACCAATAAGGCATTCGGATGTTCTCCTTTATGCATGGTATAAATGGTCAACCCGATCGCCAGTTCGATAATGGTGATCACTGACAGAAGGATGGTTGTTTTCCTAACTCTCCGCTTGAATTCCGCGTCATCCGTATGGTGATGAAAAGTTACTTCAGAAGCTGTATGTTGTTCCATAATTTCTTTTTTTAAGGGTTAGATCAGATAAAAGCAAAGGAATACGAATACCCAAACCAGGTCCACAAAGTGCCAGTATAAACCTGCTTTTTCGATCATCAGGTAGTGTCCCCTATTCTGAAATACATCTTTCTGGGCCATTATCAGCATCACAATATTGATGATGACTCCTGAAAATACATGGAAGCCATGGAAACCAGTGATACCATAGAAGAATCCACCGAAGGCTACGGGTCCCGTTTCCCTTACATGAACTTCTGCCAGGTCCACCATGCTTCTCAGCTGCACATCCGTCATAGCTGCCAGTTGTGCATGGGTCATATCATGGTGATTCATATGAGCCAGCTTGATGAGCGACTCGTGCGGCGTATTTTGTAATGCGTTCATAGCCACTGCTTCCGTTACATGCTGCCCCCATGGGTTTACTTTTGTTGTCTGAGCGATAACATCCAGTTTATTACCAATCAGCACGGCGTGCTCACCGGTTAATAAGTGGGTCCATTCCCATGCCTGGCAGCTCAGGAAAGCGATACCCCCTACAATCGTCCAGGCCAGCCATTTAACTACATTCTTTTTATCTCCGTTATGTCCGGCATGAACCGCCAGTACCATGGTAACGGAGCTGATGATCAGAATAAAGGTCATCACACTCACAAAAGCTAGCGGCAGGTTGGCATGTCCCGCACCGGGAAACGCATTGAATACCGCATTGGGATCGGGCCAGAAATTCTGAGAAAAGCGGATCGTTCCGTAAGAGATCAGGAAAGCACCAAAGGTGAAGGCATCACTCATCAGGAAATACCACATCATCAGTTTTCCATACTCCAGATTGAACGGACTCTTCCCCCCGTTCCACCAATTACTTTTTGTTGCTACAGCAGTTGTCGCCATGATATTATATTACAAATTATACGATCGAACTCTCTATTTTTTACTATCCTATCCAGATAAAAAACACCAATAAGTAAATCCAAAGAAGGTCTACAAAATGCCAGTACGTACTCATCACTTCGATAGCCGTGCTGTTATAGCTCCTTGTCTTACCCGTATATTGTTTCAGCAGCATTACCAGCAGGGCGATTATTCCACCCAAAACGTGTATGGCATGCAAGCCGAAAATAATGTATAAGAACTGCCCGGCACCGGAACCCTCGAAACGAACACCATGGTTCCATAGCCATTTAAATCCAACCCACTGGAGGATCACAAATACGATACCCATCACCAGGGTCACCAGCAAAAGAGTTCTGTACTGACCCATATCTCTTTGCTTGAATGCCCTTAAACCCGCCTGGATCACGATACTGCTGATGAGTATCACAGCTGTTGAATACCAAAAGATCCTTGGCGTCTGCACTTCCTGCCAGCCTGCCTGTCCACTTTTTACAAGAAAGGCACTGGTAAGTCCTGCAAACATCATGATAATGCTTGCTATCGCCACCCACAATGCAAATTTGTGGGGATGAATCTTATTTTGCTGCTCCGTGCTCACCATCATTTTACTTGATCACATTTATTTTATGCGGATCGACCTGTGATCAGATCTCAGATCCACTCTTATATTTTATCCGATAACAATGCCAGTAATACCACCGGCAGATAAATATAACTGCTGAACATCACCCTCCTCGCTGCCTTTGCATCCATTCCGATATACAACCTGATACATTGCATTACCAGGAACGCATTGGCCAGCATCACTACGATCAGGCTTGTGAAGCCCGACAGCTGAATACTATAAGGCAATACACAAACCGGTATCAGCAATAATGCATAGATGATGGTTTGCAAAGCCGTGAATTTCGTTGGGCCTTTATCAGCAGGGAGTAATTTAAATCCCGCTCCTGTATAATCCCTGTGCGCGATCCATGCGATCGCCCAGAAATGAGGGAATTGCCACAGAAACTGAATGCCGAAAAGTATCCAGCCACCGTAATCCTTCCAACCATGCCCATTCTCAAACAAGGCATCATTTCCAGCAGCCCAACCTATGAGGCAGGGCAAAGCACCGGGGAAAGCCCCTACCAGTACTGCCACCGCATTTACTTTTTTTAAGGGCGTATAGACAAACGCGTATAAAAAAAGACTCAGTGCGGCCAGTGATGCGCTCAGCCAGTTAAAAAAGTAACCGAGAATAAAAACACCAATTACGCCTGTTATGATGGCAAAAGCCCATCCTTCGCCGGCCGTCATCCGTCCGGCTGCAACAGGTCTTGATGCCGTCCGCTTCATGCGGGCGTCGGTATCTTTCTCCACTACCTGATTAATCGCATTGGCGCTTCCGGTAACCAGGAAACCACCTATAAACAAAAGTCCGATCCATGTCCAGTCGTACGCCACAATCTTGGGCGCCAGCAGATAGCTGATCACACTGGAAAAAACAACCATGATGTTCAGTGATGGCTTGGTAAGCTGAAGATAATCCTTGAGCTTACTGTTTTTTCCGTTGCCTGCTACCTGATCCGAATGGCCCATTGTCGTGCATTTGTTTACAGTGCATGCAAACACCTTTATTTCAAATAACTACTAATGTCCGGATTCACCAGGCTTTACCGGCTCGGTCTGAGGAATGAAATCTCTTCCATCCTTTCCGTAGTCGTAAGGCCAGCGGTGTACTTCTGGAATATCTCCTTCCCAGTTACCATGTCCGGGATTGATCGGAGTTGTCCATTCCAGCGTATTCGCATTCCATGGATTCTGTGTCCTTACTTTTCTTCCTTTAAATATGGAATAAAAGAAGTTGAACACAAACATCAGGTTCACTGCAAATACTACTATTGTAACGATCGAGATCATTTTATTCAGATCGCCGAATTTGTTGAAAGAGGTCCAGAGTGTAAAGTCCAGGTAACGGCGCGGTACACCTGCCAGGCCCATGTAGTGCATCGGCCAGAAGATCAGGTAAGCACCAGCCAGGGTTACCCAGAAATGGATATATCCAAGCGTATTATTCAAGTAGCGACCAAACATTTTCGGATACCAGTGGTACACCCCAGCAAACATGCCGAAGAATGCCGATACCCCCATTACGATATGGAAGTGCGCAATTACGAAATACGTATCATGCACATGGATATCGATCGTTGAGTTACCCAACCAGATACCGGTGAGACCACCTGAGATGAACAGGCTCACGAAACCGATCGCAAACAACATGGCCGGTGTGAAGCGGATATTACCTCTCCAGATCGTTGTGATCCAGTTAAATACCTTGATGGCAGAGGGGATCGCAATCAATAAGGTGAGCAATACGAATACCGAACCCAGGAACGGGTTCATACCCGTAACAAACATGTGGTGCGCCCATACCAGGAAGGCCAAGATAGCGATCGCAAACAGTGAACCGATCATGGCCATATAACCAAAGATGGGTTTTCTGGAATTTACGCTCATGATCTCCGACACCATACCCATCGCCGGGAGGATAATGATATACACCTCGGGGTGACCCAGGAACCAGAACAAGTGCTGGTAAAGGATAGCACTACCCCCTTCATTCGGAAGAATATTACCAGCCACATAGATATCGCTCAGATAGAAGCTGGTACCCAGGTGTCTATCAAATAATAAAAGTATAAAACCGGAAAGTAGTACAGGGAAAGAAAGTACGCCCAGAATGGCCGTAAAGAACAATCCCCAGATGGTCAGTGGCATCCGCGTCATGCTCATTCCTTTGGTCCGCATGTTCAGGATGGTAGCAATATAGTTCAAACCACCCAGCAGTGAGGATACCACGAAAAGAGCCATACTTACGATCCAGAGGTCCATACCTGTCTTTGAACCCATAGAAGCCTGGCCGAGTGCACTCAACGGAGGATAAGAGGTCCAACCACCGCTTGCCGGTCCAGTTTCAATGAAAAGAGAAGACATCATAACCACACTAGCCAAAAAGAAGAACCAGTAGGAAAGCATATTCATAAAGGGAGATGCCATATCCCGGGCACCCACCTGAAGTGGTATGAGAAGGTTGGCAAAGGTTCCGCTCAATCCGGCTGTCAATACAAAGAATACCAGGATGGTACCGTGCATAGTGATCAGCGCATAATAGAATTCCGGTACGATCTTTCCTCCTTTGGCCCATTTACCGAATACCGTTTCCAGGATCGGAAAGCTCTGATCCGGAAAACCCAGCTGCAAACGGAATAATACGGAGAACAACGCACCAATCACTGCCCAGATAATTCCTGTGATCAGGAACTGCTTGGCGATGGTTTTATGGTCCTGACTAAATATATATTTTGAGACAAAGCTTTGATGATGGTGGTGATGTCCATTCCCATCATGATGTACATCATGCGTCACTGCTCCTTCATGCACATGTATTGTTGATTCGTTACTCATATTCAAATAAGTTTAATCCGTTAGATTTATCTGCTCGCTTTTGCTTGTCCGCCGTTAGCTGTGGTTGAATCTGCTTTCGCGCCTGTGGCTGGTGTCGCAGCCGGTGCAGGAGCATTCGCTACTGCATACTGAGGCTGTTTCTGTGCCAGCCAGGCATTGAATTCCGCCTGCGATTCTACCACAATTACCCCTCTCATACCATAGTGACCTGCACCGCACATCTGATCGCAGGAGATCTCGTAATTGAAATCGCTGCCGTATTTCTCTTTCATCTGGCGGGTGGTATACTTCGGTGTAAACCACATGGTTGTTGGTATTCCCGGAACCGCATCCATTTTCAGGCGGAAATGTGCCAGACCTACGTCATGAATCACATCTTTCGCACCAATGATCAATTTTACCGGCTTGCCTACCACGATATGCATTTCCTGGCTTGCTACCACATCATCCTGATTATCCGGATCGCTCCAGATCTGCCCGAGCGGATTCGATTTGGTTTCGTTGATCTCTTTGAAATAGCGACGTCCCAGCTTATTATCCTTTCCGGGATACCGGAATTCCCATTTGAACTGGCTACCCGTAACCTCTACGATCTGTGCATCCTTTGGAGCATCACCCGTAATCTGAAACCAGTAGTACAGACCAAAACCAACGAGGATCGTCAATACAATTGCCGGTACAACCGTCCAAATCACCTCCAGGCGGTTATCGTGCGGGAAGAAATACGCTTTGCGGTTTTCCTTCTCCTGGTATTTGAAAGCAAACCAGAACAAAAGCACCTGTGTGATCACAAATACTATAAAAGTGATGATCAGGGTGATCCATATCATGGTATCGATCCTTTCACCATGCTGTGAAGCCGCTTCCGGAAGGATCTTATCTTTCAATCTTTCATTGCAATACCATACTCCGATCAAACCGATAATCAGGAAGGCCAGCAACAGGAAGGCATTGATACGGTTCGACTCCTTGCGGGTCCTTTCTTCGCCTTTCAGGATCGCAACATACTCACTTGCCTTTGCTATCTGAAAGACAACCAGGAATCCCAATATGAGCGCAACAATAATCCAGGTAGTTGACATATTCTAATGAGTTAAATTCAATTACGTGTGATGAATAATACTTTCTTTCAGGAACGGGTGATTACGTGCCAGTAATGGTGCCTTTGTCAGCGCCCTCGCCGTAACGAACATAATCAAACCGACAAACCCTAATGCAATTCCGAAATCAGCCAGCATGAACGGCACCCTGTCTTTCGACACGCCCGGCATTACCATCTGGAAGAAATCGAGCCAGTGGCCGAACAATACCAGTACACACATCATGGTCAATGTTCCATAATTCCGTTTGGAGCCTCTTCTCATGAGTATCAATAACGGTGCAAGGAAGTTAATGATGAGGTTCATAAAGAAGATGCCTCTGTAAGGTCCCTGCATACGGATCTTGAAATAAATAGTCTCTTCCGGGATGTTGGCATACCAGATCAACATGAACTGGGAGAACCATAAATAGGTCCAGAAGATGGAAAAGGCAAATACGAATTTACCCAGGTCATGCAGATGCTCCCTGGTTACATACTCCAGGTATCCGTTATTCTTCAGGAACACCACAAATATGGTAATGAGTGCCAGTCCGGCTACAAATGTGCTGGCAAAGGTATACCAGCTGTACATGGTAGAATACCAGTGCGCATCAATACTCATGATCCACAGCCAGGGTATTGATGAAGCTACGGTCAGCGCAAACAAAACGGTATAGATCGCTGCCCATACGGTATTGTTCCAGATATATTTTTTGCCTTCCTCAACAGACAGCTTACGGTCGTCGATGCTGCGGGAGAGCTGACGCATTTTCCAACCCAGGACAGACCATCCTACAATGGTAATGATCGTCCATACCACGAAGAATCCCTTATTCAAAAATCCCTTTTTATGCTGAAGTGCCTGGTCTATTTCCACATGATGGGCATCGGTCCAATGATAGATGGCATGGTCGCCACCAAAAACGATTGCCAGCAGTATCAACAGTGTGATCACACCAATCACCGGTACACAGGTGGAAATGGCTTCGCTTACCCGGCGGAAGGACATCTGCCAGCCACCCCATGCCAGTGTTGTGGCACAGATAAAGAACATAGCTGCATTCACCGTGAGCAGGAAGTAAACACTGTTCTGTAGCAGAGAAGCCCAGAAGCGTGCTCTTACCAATTCATTCTCCTCACCTGCTTTCGATCCGTTCGTAATATATAAAAGGATAATCGACAATAGTCCGATCGCCATCATTACGATTGCGAGGGTATTGTATTTTTTAGGTATTACGTATTGCTCTTTAATTGCCATTACCATCAGTTTATCGATCCGCTAATTATTTTGTTTTGGTTGAATCTGTAGAACCCGATCCGGTTGCTGCTGTCGGACCTACGCCGTTCCCGGCTGCTTTGGCGCTGGAATCCATTTTAGGAGCACCGCCACCCTGCTTCGAACGTATATATTTAATAACCCACCATCTTTGTTCCGGCCTCAATTGAGAAGCATAACTTCCCATGGAACGGATACCGAAGGTGATCACATGAAAATAGTGTCCGTCAGAAAGGTTTTTAGCATAGTCCGCATTCAAAGGCCTCGGCTGAGCAGGATAGGGTCCATTGCCATTATTATATAAAGGCCCATTACCATCCAGCGCCTGCCCATGGCAGATACCGCAATTGACCAGGTAAAGGCGTTCTGCTTCTTTCAGGTTCACCGGTGCGATCGTCTGTACATCCAGCGGATTCTTCAGCGCTTCCGCACTTTTCAATCCTGTGGAGTCCGCCGTCAGGTGGTACGAGAGCATTTCGCCCCTTGCTACCGTTCCCGGAACCGGCATTCCATTATAAAGAATACCTCTTCTTTTCAAGCTGTCATATTCTCCATGTACATCATTATAGCCATAGGTTTCATACGCGCGACTGTAGTACATGTCGGGCATATAGGAACGGCCCGGATCGTCGCCATGCGCACCTCCACAACCGGTCATGGTCGTACCGAAGGCTATAAAAGACGCTGCTATCAATAATTTTTTCATCTGGTCTATTAATTAATTTAACTAACGGCTTCCACTTGTTTTCCGAAGGGTCTGGTCTCCTTGTCGTAACGACCTAACCACCAACCTGTTTCCTTATACTGGGTATTTACCTCTTTGGCTCCAATGCTTTCGAGGTACTGCATCACTTCCGTTTCATTGGTCTTATCCGTGCATTCGATGGCCATAACAAACAGATCATCCGTAGCGCGTGGGTGAAAATGATCTTTCTTCACAAAAGGCGCCAGCTGGCACAGATAACAGAAGGTCAGCACCATTCCCACTGCAGAGAACAACACCGTCAACTCGAACATGATTGGTATCCATGCCGGCAGGGAAAAGAAGGGCTTACCACCGATGTTCATCGGCCAGTCGGTAGTGAGCGTCCAGGTGATAAAGCTGAATGCGGTAGTGGTTCCTGTGATACCGTAAATAAAGCCCGCGGTATGAAGACTGGTATCTCTGAGTCCCATGGCAGCGTCCAGACCGTGGATCGGCATGGGCGTATACACATCATGGATCTTATAACCGGCCTTGCGGACATTCTTCACGGCAGGGAATAAAACCTGCTCCTCATCAAAACACCCTACTACAAATTTTTTAATCGCCATAGTTTCTTATTTGTCTTTGGTAGGCCTTTGCTTTCCAAAAAGTTTCATTCAATTCATTTTCGAACCTGCCTTAGTGCGCATGCTCATGAGCAAAATGATCCACCGTTTCCGATTCAACCGGCGTCATCTGCTCTTTATAATTCTCACCGCTTCGCTTCAGGATATGCTTAATCTCCGCCACGGCAATAACCGGGAAGAATTTGGCAAACAGGAAGTAGCAGGTAAAGAACAATCCAAACGTTCCGAGATAAAAACCAACTTCCCAAATGGTTGGTGTATAATACACGGCCCAGGATGACGGCAGATAATCACGATACAAAGAAGTAACGATGATCACGAAACGTTCGAACCACATACCAATGTTCACCAGAATG
>DATAHC010000433.1:0-12829 GCA_036263415.1 Flavisolibacter sp. | reverse complement strand
AAAGCAAGGTAGTATTCTATACCGCTACTAAAAATGTTGCAACCACTTCCATGGATGCCTCACAATCACAACAGCAGCAGCAACAGCAACAACAATAGACATTTGTAATCTCTTATAGAAAAAGGCCACTTGAAGTGGCCTTTTTATTTTTGAACCACTTCTTGTTGCGCAACTTCTCTCAATTTGGACAGCCCACTTATATTTGTCCCAAAATCGACCTTTGCTTTCATCCCGATCATTTTTGCACTACCGTATAGCCCTTACCTTCAGTTTAGCCCTTGCTTTTCTGATAGGTCTTTTCCTGTACACCTATGGTAAGCAGGAATCTTTCCTGGCCATCAATAAGTTCAACAGTCCGGCCTTTGATTATTTTTTCCAGTATTTTACCTATCTGGGCGACTCACTCATCTGTATTCCATTACTGGTCTATGCATTTTTGTACAAGAAAGACCTGATCGTAACCATCCTCCTTGCTTTCCTGATTTGTACGCTACTCACCCAGTTCTGCAAATGGGTGCTCTTTGCTGATGCCTTACGACCCCTAGGCGCTATGGAGAAGCAGGTACGACTAATACCAGGTCTCACCACGCATCGTACGAGTAGCTTTCCTTCCGGTCATACCAGCACCGCCTTTACATTCGCCCTGCTGCTGGCATCACTTGCGAAGCAAAAATTCTGGTGTTTTCTTTTTCCGATTCTGGCCTTTTTCGTAGGTTATTCACGGGTTTACCTGGCTCAGCATTTTGTGACCGATGTTTTTGCGGGAGTATTCGTAGGCATCATTTCTTCCTATCTGGCCCTGCTTTCTTCAGATTACGTACATAAACGAAGAATGTTAAAGAAGAACGTGACCCACTGATCGCGGTATGGCTTTTGCATCATTCTATTGCCAGCACTACCCTCATTCCTCATTTTGATCAGATAGGATACGTAATCAAGAAGAATTGTGTTTCAGGCAGGCTTTGTATAAATAAACAGTTATGGTAAGACCCTTATCTCCCCAGCATAAACAGACACTTGCAGAAATGAAACTGCAACTGACGCAGTTAGGCAACCGTGAAGCAGCATTCATCAATGTTGAGCTATTGTTCTTCAAAGCACTGACGCTTTCCCGTGAATATGGGGAAGATCCGGACACCAATAGCTTTTTAAAAGCGCTCAAGCAAGTACAATCTTCCGAACATGCTGCCACTTTCGGTCCTTTTCAGAAAGCGAAACAGCGGGAGATCACCATACGAAAATTCATGGGCGCTTTCCGTAATGTACTCGTGAAATGCTCTAAAGACCTGTACGTACGAAAAGAAATGGCTTACTTACAAAACGCCTGATCCTTATCAGAAAGGCTATACCCTCTTATTTCTTACGGCTTTCCTCACCGCAAGGACACTGCTGAAACCATCCAGGTAGTTAACTACAAGCCCTCTACTGTATTTTACAATTGAAAACGTGCTTTCCTTCCATACGCTATGGTGAATGCTTCCGGCAGCAAGAAATACCTTCTTTCCACTAATGTTTCACTGTTTGAAGCCACGCCCTGGTTACGTTTCCTGTTCCATGCGGCTCCTCCTTATATCGCCATAGCTAACGTTAGGACAGTGGTACAAGCATGGGATAATCAATTGCCAAAAAAGTGATCGAGAATCATAACGGCTACATTCGCGTACAGCACGCACCTGGAAAAGGTGCACACTTTGGTGTTTATCTACCCTTGCACCAACCGAGCCTAAATCATATATAGCGAAGCCACTGTTTCTCCCTGCTGTGCTTCATTTTATACGTACCATACCATTTACAAAGCGGGTACAGAAGGATCACGACAAGCAGCCAAATCAAATAGATCCAGCCAAGGGTCAGGCCACCAGCGTCCTTTGGCCTTCCGAAATTAGTTCCGAATACCATATCCGCCGGTTTATATCCCTGCAGCAGCACCATCAGAAACAGGATGGGGTGAATGATATACCAATGTATGATGAAGTAGAAGAGCGGCACTTTGCCATAAACCATTGTAATCCTCGCCAATCCGTTTTTCAAACCCTCAGTTGCCGATAACATTAAGAATGTGACACCCAAGGTTACCAATGTAAAGGCAAGGGAAGGCGGATATTTGGTAACATTCATAAATGAGAGGAATGTAAACAGGCTGCTCTTCTGAGCGGTCCACGGAACCGGATCTCCATACACATTCAGGAAGCGGAGTATCACAAACAGGCATAAGGACAGCAAACCCAATTTCAGAAACAATGCCTTCCGTTTCTCTTCCGTCTGCTCAAACCATTTGCCGGCCGCAAAGCCCGTTAACATAATACCCAGCCAGGGGATGGGCGGATACCCTAGAATGAACAGGTTTCCTTTCCCAAAAGGGAAAGCAGCCGGACCGAAAAATGGCATCAGTACCTTTTTAAAGGTTGATGTTTCCGCCAACGGAATGAGCGGTGCCAAATCATGCAGAAAGATGATTGCCAGTCCGATAACCGCTATCGTTCTTACAGAAGCTTTGATCAGCAATCCCAGAATGATGAAACCAAAGCCGATCGCAGCAATCACATCAAACAGCCAGACTGAAAAAGTGATATCGAACCACAGTCCGAAATTCACGAATGTAAATTCCACGATGACCAGCCAGATACCCCGGGTGATAAGGAATTTTCTTGTCGCCGCTACATCATTTTTGCTTTTGAAAGAGAGATAGGCAGAGGCACCGGAAAGAAAAACAAATGTAGGTGCGCAGAGGTGTGTAATCCAGCGCGTGAAGAAGAGTATCGGTGTTGTTGTAAGGAGGTTGGTAGGCTGATCTGTTATGGAATTTACATGGAGGAGATCACGCGTATGATCCAGTGCCATGATGATCATTACGATCCCTCTGACAATATCAATACTATTAATCCGTCTGATGCTGCTTTTCTGAATAGTCCCTTCCATTTCAGTGGTTTGATATAGACAAGCTAGGTGTAAAAAATACACTGCTCCAAAAAAATCTTTCAACAACACTTACCAACGTACAGAAAACCTGTTTCCAACGCAACAGCCAGGCGTGACTATTGTCCTGCATTCCCCAAGGCCTTTATGACAGCTTCTTTATAGTTTCTCCCTATTGGCAGCTGCTTCCCTCCCACTTCCACATCAGTTGCAGAAAAGGTCTCTATTTTATTCCTGGCCACAATAAATGACCGGTGAATGCGGAGGAACTGGTTTCGGGTCAGCAATTCTTCGATCTCGTTCAACTGATATTTGGTAAGAATTGATTTATTGTGGGTAGTAATACGGATGTATTCCTTCAGGCTTTCTATGTACAGAATTTCATCGAGGAAGACCTTAACCATTCTTTTATTGACATTGAAAAAGACATGAGCCTTATCGTCGGGAACCACCGATTGTTTCATCTGCTGCAGTTCTGGTTCCTTCTCTCCGCGCAGCTTATCGATCGCTTTCAGGAAACGGCTCCATTCAATGGGCTTCAGCAAATAATCCAATACGTTCAATTCATACCCCTCCAAAGCATATTCCTGGTAGGCCGTAGTAATAATGATGCGCGGCGGAAAGCGAAGGGATTTTAAAAAATCCAATCCTTTGAGCCCAGGAAGATGAATGTCCAGGAAGATCAGGTCGATCTGTTGTTGCTGCAGGACATCCATTGCATATACGGCATCCACACATTTGGCCTTACATTCCAGGAAAGGCACCTGGCTGATATACTCCTCGAGTACCTCGGCTGCCAGCGGCTCATCTTCCAGTATCAGGCAACTGATCTTTTTCATTTGAATTTAAATTAATGAACAGTCTAACTTTGAACAGCTCCATTTCATTACTCACCTGTAATTGGTACTCCCTATAGATCAATTCCAATTGGCGTTTTACATTCTGCAATCCGATGCCTTCTGCGTTATTACCATGTTCCAGCCCTTCCCTTGTGTTTTCTACGGTGAACGTAAGCTGCCCGTTCTGCAGGATCATATCGATATGAATATACGCCTCAAAATGGCTTTCACCGGGGCCGTGCTTGAAGGCATTCTCTACAAAGGGAAGGATAAGTAAGGGAGCTATCTCCTGGGTTTCGTTATCGATCTCCCTGTAGAAATTGACGGTAACTCTGTTATTATACCGAAGCCGCTCCAGCTCTATATAATCATCGAGGATCCTGATCTCCGTGCCAATACTGATCCAAGGCCGGGAGCTTTCATACAGCATGAAGCGCATCAGCTTGGCCAGCTTCATTACTACCTCAGGCGCCTGATCGGACTTTTTCCGTGCCAGAGCATAAATGTTATTCAGCGTATTGAAGAGGAAATGGGGGTTCACCTGATGGCGAAGAAATTTCAGTTCCGCCTGAAGCTTATCCCGGTGCAGCCTGTCCTCCCGTTCTTTTGCCAACGCATTGAGCCGAACCTGCTTGATAGCGATAGCCGCTCCCGAAACAAAACCGATATCCATTACCGCCACGAGCCATGCCAGCGGATCAAAAAACGACCGGCCGTCATTCCAATGGTATACGTAAGGGTTAACAATCGATACAGCGATCCATCTGTACAGGAGGATCACTGTCAGTAAGACCAGGATCGATTCTACTATACCTGCAGCCTGATGCGCTTTGCTGGTCAGCTTTTTTAGCGACCTATATAATATGAAATATGTGAAGGCAAGCTTGGGCAGGAGGAGCAGCCATGCATTTAAAAGGGCTGGAACCAGGTTGACAACAGAAATTTGCAACTGGCGGGTGCCAATCACCAATACGATCAGGAATACATCCTGAACGAAATAAACACTCCAGAAAGCCAGGTGCCGCCCGATTCGTTTCATGAAGGATTAAATTTCATGAAAAATGAATGAAAAAGGTTACAAAATCATTGAGTAACGGTTTGCTACAGACAAACAGCAGTCAATGAAGCCATATTTAACCAGGCACCCCAATATTAGTCTTCAATTGCTTCGATACCCTGCTGCCTCAGTTTTTCAATTCCCGCTTTCATAGCCTGCAACTGTTCGGGGGTATGACCCTGCCATTCTTTAATCTCTCCTACAATCTTAAGCGGATACAAGGTGCGGTAGGACCTTGTGGGGTTGCCCGGGAATTTTTTATCCGTGAGATTGGGATCATCTTCGTATGCACCAGTGGGTTCTACTATGAAGATGCGTTCCCTTCCCTCTCCTACTGCCAGTTCCGCACCCCAGGTAGCGGCCTCCAATGCAGCGCTGAAGTAAACGTATTTTGCGTTCCGACGCTGACCGTAGTTGGAGATGTAGCCGGGCACTAAAAGGTCGCCTGCTTTCAAATCAGCTTTGGTGCCATGGTAGAATACTGTATAGACTCCTTCCTGAGAAGGATTTAAATCACTTTCGCTTTTCTTCATAATTGCTTGTCCATGCATTTTTCATTACTGATGAAGACTTTTTTATGCATCAGTAATTTGTGCATAGGCGAACAAATTATTGGCATTCACTCAACGGAAAAAGCTTTTGCTACTCTATTTTTTTGGTGCAATATGTATAACCGGAAAGTCGTTGTTATAGCAAAGAGAGAGGTTGAAATCAATACGCTTTAAATCCAGTTATCCCTATAGAGTCTGGCTTTCCACCATTCTTATTTCTCCATTTGTTTTGATCCTATGTTTAGGAACTTATAATGCTGCCTCCCTTACTGACTTTTATCATTCTTTACCCATACTATTCCTATTAATAATCATTGGGTTTGTCTTTTCCCTTCCTGTTTTATTCCTATATTATTTGCTCCATAAACAATTATTAAGCAGCAAAACAGAAGTCTGGATGCGAAAACTACTCCTTGCTTTAGCAGGTATTCTATTTATCTGGGCCAGTTTTTTCTTTGTTGACAGAAAGTTTCTCAGGAATTTAGAATTCTATTCATTCGTGTGGCCGGGGAGCTATTCTATAGTATTACTTCTTTCAGGTTTTCTTTTTAAAATGAATAGCAGTGAATAATTAGGGATCATTGGATAAAGGCGCGATTGCTTTGATCAAACATTCAGCCATAAAAAAACGTTGACATTACAGCATTTTTCCCATACGGATTGCAGGCATTAAAAAGTATCCTGAAGAAATTTGAGCTTAGCTGACAGCTATCAGCATATTTTATGATCGAAATCATTGATATCCCACTCCAACTCCAGGAGATTCGGATAGCAAAAACGCACTTTTTGAAGTCCGGAGCTACTCTCAACTGAGCCATTGTTCACTAATCCAATTCTTTCATTTGAAATCACTCACGCATCCTATAAAGGCTATAGTAAGGCTTTGTTCATATCAGGCCTTAATCTAATCAAATATATTCAACTATCCTCCTGAACCTCAATTCACAATTTAAACAACCTCATTTTTTCATTTAAACTGGTGTACCATGAAATATATTATTACTGGTGGAGCCGGCTTTATAGGTTCTCATCTGGCGAGGAAACTGATAGGATTAGGACATGAAGTACTTGTGATTGATAATTTCTCCACCGGGAGATTAGAGAATATCCAGGATTTATTTACCTGTTCTAAATTCCATCTGCTAACAGAGGACCTTCTTTCAATAAAAGACTGGCGCGGAATTATTGGTCCGGGAAATACGATACTTCATCTAGCAGCAACTGTCGGTGTAAACAAAGTTTGCGTAGATCCATTGATCACGCTAAACAACAATTTTCTACCCACCATCAGTCTTTTGGAATTCGCGGCTGAAAAAAATTGTCGTTTTTTCTTTTCCAGCACTGCAGAAGTTTATGGAGAAATGAATAAAAAAAGTTTTAGCGAAACTGACTCATTGCACATTCCAGGCACTCATTGCGGACGTAGCGCCTATACGCTTTCGAAAATTCTATCTGAACAATATTCATTGAACTATGCAAGGCTATACAACTTACCAGTTGTTGTAGCGCGCTTATTCAATACAATCGGACCTGGACAGCGTTCGAGGTATGGAATGGTGGTTCCTACCTTTATCAGCCAGGCATTACGTAATGAACCTATCACCTTGTTCGGAGACGGCATGCAATCCAGATGCTTTTGCGATGTATCTGACGTATTGAATGCGATACTGCTACTATTAGATAATGATGACGCATCCGGTGGAATCTACAATATCTGCGGGACGAAAAGAGTGACCATCAAAGATCTTGCCTTATACGTGAAAAGAATAACAAATTCGTCATCACCGATTATAAGCCTCCCTTTTCCTCCTCAACGTGCTGATGGCAGGGATGTGCATAGCCGATGTGGTAATATAACTAAAATTAAAGATCATGTCAATTGGGAACCACGTATTAGTTGGACAGAAAGCATCAAAACGATACTAACTGAAGAATCAAAATGTGTTCACACTAAGTTGGAAATACTATGATAAATGCATTTACTGTTGATCTTGAAGACTGGTTTTGTTCCCATAATCTAAAATCAGTTGCCCCCTATAAAACATGGGACCAACAGCTTAGTCGCGTTGAAAAAAATACCATGAAATTGTTGAATCTTTTACATAGTCATAATACAAAAGCGACATTTTTTGTGCTTGGCTGGATCGCTTCCCGCTTTCCGAAACTTGTAAAAGCTATTCATGAAGAAGGTCACGAAATTGCTTCACACGGCTACGCACATCAGCAAATCACTTTACAAACGCACGAAGCTTTTGAGGAGGACATTATTGAATCAATTTCCATTTTGAATTCAATTACCGGCGAAAGACCTAAAGGCTACCGCGCTCCGGCCTTCAGTATTACACAACAAACTCTTTGGGCGCTTTCTGTTTTGAAAAAGTATGGAATTTCATATGACTCTTCCATCTACCCCTTTTCCTTCCATCCTGACTATGGCAATGCAGGTGTCCCGCTTGGTTTTCACAACAATAATGGATTAATAGAAATACCTATGAGTTGCGCAACATTTGGAAAGATCAGGATACCTTGCAGTGGTGGAGCCTATCTGAGATTTTATCCCTTTTCCATTTTCAGATCACTAGTCAAAAGAGTAATAGCAAAACAACGACCTTTTATTTTCTACATTCACCCCTGGGAAATAGATTCTGATCCGCCAAAAGTACCCTTACCTTACTCTAAGGCTGCCAGACATTATTACAATTGCAGTTCTGCACTAAAAAAGACTGAAATGTTAGTGCAAGAATTTCAATTTACTTCTTTACAAAACATATTAGCAAGTGAACAGTTCGATATCTTTTGATGGAGTTATTGCATCAGAAATACAACCTCTGAAACTGGCAATTCGTGAAAGTTATTTGCGTAAACGGAGAGTAATAGAAATCTTGATCATATTACTTAGCTCTCCATTTGTATTCATTTTTATGCTGATAATATCAGCCGCCATTTTTATCACTGACCAAGGGCCCGTATTTTTTTCACAAAAACGTTATGGGAAATGCGGAAAATTGTTTTTGATATTTAAGTTTAGAACCATGGTGTTCAATTGCGAAAGCAATAGCCTGACCCTTCCAGATGATGAGAGGTTAACAAAGCTAGGAAAGGTTTTAAGAAAATACAAGCTGGATGAATTGCCCCAGCTTTGGAATGTTTTACGAGGCGAAATGAGTCTTATTGGTCCGAGGCCAGTTCCTCAGCAATTTTTCGAATATTATTTTTATGAAATTCCACAATATTCTTTGCGTCATTGCATCAGGCCAGGCATTACAGGTTGGGCACAGGTCCATTTAGGATACACCAACACACTTGAGGGAGAAAAAAAGAAATTTCTGCGGGATTTAGAGTATATAAAAAATATGGGAAGAACCTATGATCTCATCATTGTGCGGGAAACAATTGCCAGGATCTTACAACGTAAGCAATCGTTAGAATGACGCCATCAAAACATTGAAGTTGCATTTATAGCCTAGCCTAGCAATAGTAGCGATACATTTAACCTAGCGATTCAAAAGAATCGAAGGCCAGATCTTTTCTTGCTGAAGTGTAATCATGGACAAAAAACAAAAAGCCCTGAAGAAAACTTCAGAGCTTTTGTCGGGAAGACAGGATTCGAACCTGCGACCCCCTGGTCCCAAACCAGGTGCGCTACCGGCCTGCGCTACTTCCCGGATCCAATTCTGCGGTGAGGGCGGGATTCGAACCCGCGGTACAGTTTAACCCGTACGGCAGTTTAGCAAACTACTGATTTCAGCCACTCATCCACCTCACCAGAATCTCTTCAAATCCGCTCACCACGTTTTAGGGGCTGCAAAAATAAGGATTAGGGGCTTAATTAAAAAAATAAATCCTGAATTCGAGGCAGTTAGCGCCTGTCATCCAGGATTACAATGATTTTACAGCTTACATAGCGGCCAGCTGCACCTTCTGCTGCAACTCCATTACGCTATCTCTGAAGGTACCATCCGTATCCATCAGGTCTTTTACCGTCTGGCAGGAATGGATGACCGTTGTATGGTCGCGGCCACCGAAATGTTCGCCTATCGTTTTTAAAGAGTTTTTAGTAAATGCCTTGGCCAGATACATGGTGATCTGACGGGCCTGTACGATCTCGCGCTTACGTGTTTTCTGCAGTAATTTATCGTAGGGAACATCAAAGTAATCACAAACCATTTTCTGGATGGTTTCGATAGTGATTTCCTTACTGGATGTTTTTACAAAATTGCGTAGCACTTTTTTTGCGAGGTCTAGATCAATCTCCCTGCGGTTGAGCGAAGATTGTGCCAATAAAGAGATCAGTGCGCCTTCCAGCTCACGTATATTGGTATTGATATTATAGGCGATGTACTTCACTACTTCCTTCGGCATTTCCAATCCATCATTCTTCATTTTGCGCTCCAGGATCTCGATGCGCGTATCATAGTCCGGCATCTGGATATCGGCGCTCAATCCCCAGCGGAAGCGGCTTAACAAACGCTCCTGAACACCTTCCAGATCCTTGGGTGATTTATCGGAGGTGAGTACCAGCTGCTTGCCGGATTGATGCAGGTGATTGAAGATGGCAAAGAAAGCATCCTGTGATTTCTCTGCACGGTTGAAGAACTGCACATCATCAATGATCAGCACATCGATCAGCTGATAGAAATGTATGAAGTCGTTGATGGCATTGTTGCGGCTGTGGTCGACAAACTGGTTGATGAACTTTTCAGAGCTTACATATAATACCACTTTGTTGGGATGCATGCGTTTTACTTCATTACCGATAGCCTGCGCCAGATGAGTCTTACCCAATCCAACACCACCATAAATAACCAGTGGATTGAAGGAATTTGCGCCGGGCTTTTCTGCCACGGTCTTACCCGCTCTTCTGGCCACGCGATTGCTATCACCCTCTATATAAGATTCCAGTGTATAATTCGGATTCAGTTGCGGGTCGATATGCATTTTCTTGAGACCCGGAATCACGAATGGGTTTTTAACCGGTGTATTAATTACCAGCGGAAAATCCATTTCGTTATTTGTAAACGATTTATAACTATGTCCGGCCATATCAACTGTAACCGGCTTATTATATGTATTGCCACCATCTACCATAATCCTGTATTCCAAACGTGCATCCTTTCCCAACTCCCTTTTCAACGTTTTTGCTAACAGGTTGACATAATGCTCCTCCAGGTATTCATAAAAAAACTGGCTGGGTACCTGAATGATCAGGACCTTTTCTTTAAGCGAAACCGGTTTAATGGGTTCGAACCAGGTTTTGAAGTGCTGCCATTCGACGATATCTTTTATGATAGATAAACAATTGGTCCAAATGAGTTCTGCATTTTTCTCCATGTACGCTATAGCAGTTTATATAATGAGTTATAATGTTTTCGAAAGGTTCTTCACAGAGTGTGCAAAAAAAAATTTTTTTGGGACAGGAGAGCGAATATCTAAAAAAGGCCCCAGAAAAAAAATTTTTATTCGACGGAAATTTCGCTAATGAGATAAAAGAGTTTTTTCCTCGCTTAAACAGCCCTATTCATAAAAAATATTCTGTCTGATTCCAGGCTTATATAATGATAAAAGTATCTCTGTCAGCCTTAGTAAGTTAATCAAAATAAGCAGCAACTACTATCCGATTTAAAAAAGCGTTGAAAGTTTTTTTGTATGAGAACTTTGCCATAGCTTATGAAAAAAGCATCTTTGCGGTTTCACGCAAATTTTCGGGATAACTACCTGGCATGCAACAGAAACATACAATCAAGGTGCTTCCCTCGGAAGCTTCTCAACACGATTTATTAAAAGAACTACTGGCAAAGGTGTGTGCTGTTCGCACAGAGCAGATCAGCGGCTTCGACATCCTGAAAAAATCTATTGATGCACGAGGCAGCAAGATCTGGGTGAACCTCACCCTTAATGTTTTCATCGACGAACCTTACACTATCGCTGAGCTATTGCCCTTATCTTATAAAAGCCTATCGCTTTCTGCTAAAAAAGTATTAATAGTAGGCGCAGGACCTGCCGGACTGTTTGCCGCTTTACGACTGATAGAATTAGGAATACAGCCCATTGTCCTCGAAAGAGGTAAAGATGTACGTTCCCGAAGGCGCGACCTGGCGGCCATCAATAAGGAAGGCGTGATGAATCCGGAAAGCAATTATTGCTTTGGAGAAGGCGGAGCCGGAACCTATAGCGACGGGAAGCTTTATACCCGCAGTAATAAGCGGGGCGATATCAACCGTATCCTGAACATCTTCGTTCATTTCGGTGCGGCCCGGCAAATCTTATATGAAGCGCATCCGCACATCGGCACTAATAAGCTTCCTCAAATTATTACCGCCATGCGGGAAAAGATCATCGCCTGCGGCGGTAGTGTGTTATTCGACAAAAAGGTTACAGACTTTTTGGTGAAAGATAATCGTATCACCGGTGTTCAAACTGCTGATGGCGAAAGGCTGGAGGGCGATGCGGTGATATTGGCCACCGGACATTCCGCGCGTGATATCTTTCACTTACTTCACGAAAAGAAGATCGCTATCGAAGCCAAGCCTTTTGCCTTAGGTGTGCGTGTAGAACATCCGCAGGAGCTCATCGATTCCATACAATATCATTGTCCTACCCGGGGTGCATTTTTGCCGCCTGCCTCGTACAGCCTGGTGCAACAGGTAAACAATAAAGGTGTGTTTTCGTTTTGCATGTGTCCGGGTGGGATCATTGCTCCAGCCGCTACGGATACCAACGAGATCGTAGTGAATGGCTGGTCGCCCTCGAAACGCAATAATCCCTTCGCCAACAGCGGTATGGTAGTGAGCATTGAAGAAAAAGATTACCAGCACTATAAAAAGCATGGCGCCTTAGCAGCTCTATATTTCCAGCAGGAAACCGAGCAAAAGAGTTTTAAAGCAGGAGGTGGTGATCTGGTTGCACCTGCCCAACGCCTGGTTGATTTTACACAGAATAAGGTATCCACCAAACTTCCTGACTGCAGCTATTTGCCGGGCATCCGTTCTACCGATCTCAGAGAAGCACTACCCCCTTTTGTGCATCAATCACTTCAAACGGCTTTCAACGCTTTCGGCAACAAGATGAAAGGTTATCTGACTAATGAGGCCCTGGTGGTTGCCACCGAATCCAGAACCTCTTCCCCCGTTCGCATCCCCAGAGACCCTCATACTCTGGAGCATCCACAGCTCAACCGTTTTTATCCCTGCGGAGAGGGAGCCGGCTATGCGGGTGGCATTGTCAGTGCTGCTATGGATGGAGAACGCGTAGCGAACCGATTAGCTGATGTGTTGACTAGTTGATTTGCTGATTAGTTGAATTGCTCATTAACGGTTGCAGAGATAGTGCTATACATTATGCTTTTTATTCTACAAAGGTTTACACCGGAACATTTTTCCCTGCCGGTCATTCTTTCCTTTCTCATTGCCTGTTCAATTATTTGATTTGGACTCCCGCTCCTGTATTTCGTATCTTTAGAGCCTTAA
>DATAHC010000432.1:0-13579 GCA_036263415.1 Flavisolibacter sp. | reverse complement strand
CAACACCGACTCCTTATCCGCAACAAATTATAAAACATCGGGCCGTCTGGTCTATTATAAGCAAAAGAAAACAAATGAACTGTCTGATGTACAGCTGACGTATGCAAAAGAGCTGAAAAGCCTGAACAGCAAGTTCGACGTACTGGTTGGCCATACGTTCCAGGACTTTTACACCGATGTATTCAATTATGCGGCCTTTAACCAGCGCCGCACCAGAGATACCATTCCAGGTTCGGCGCCTGCTTTCCTGACGGATAAGCCGGAGAATCGACTTGAGTCTTACCTGGGTCGCCTGAACATTGCGATCGCCGATAAATACCTGTTAAGCGGCTCGATCCGCAGAGATGCGAGCTCTCGCTTTTCACCTGAGACAAGAGTTGGTTACTTTCCGGCCGTTTCAGCTGCCTGGAAACTGAGAGAGACCTTCTTTACCAACAGCAGAGCCATCAGCGAACTGAAGCTGCGCGGCAGCTATGGCATTACCGGCCAGCAGGATATCGGCAGCCTGTATCCTTATCTGCCGCGCTACAGCCGCAGCACTTCCACTGCTCAATACCAGTTCGGCGATTCTTACTATACGTTCCTGAGGCCTTCCGCTTACGATGCCAACATCAAATGGGAGACTACTACGACTACCAACATCGGTCTTGATTTCGGCTTTGCGAACAACCGGATCAACGGATCGATCGATGTTTATAAGAAGAAAACCAAAGACCTGTTGAGCGTGATCCCTGTGGCTCCCGGATCCAACTTCGATATCGCCTTGCTGACCAATGTGGGCAATATGGAAAATAAGGGAGTTGAGTTCACCCTGAACACTACCCCGGTAAGAAACAGCCGCTTCAGCTGGGACCTGAATTTCAATGTGACCTATAACAAATCCGAGATCACCAATCTGCTGAAGCAGCAGGATCCGAATTTCAAAGGCATTGATGTAAGCGGCATTTCCGGCGGTACGGGAAACAATGTCGGTAAGTTCACCGTAGGCTATTCTCCTTATACCTATTTCGTGTATAAGCAGGTGTATGACCAGAGCAACAACCCGATCGAAGGTTTATTTGAGGATCTGAACCGCGACGGCAAACTGGATGATGCAGACCGCTATCTGTATAAGCGTCCTGCACCGGATGTATTGCTCGGCGCATCCACTCAGGTCTCATTTGACAAATGGACGATCGGAGCCGCCGGCCACGGAAGCTTCAATAATTATCTATACAATAATTACCATTCCAACAATGGTGTACTGAGAGCGATCAAGAACCCGATCAATTTCATCGGTAATGCCTCCCGCAGCTTCCTAGAAACGAACTTCAATAACAATCAGTACCTGAGCGACTATTACATTGAGAATGCTTCCTTCTTCCGGCTGGATAATATCAACATTGGCTATGATGCGGGAAAAGTATTCCGTGGCAGAACTAACCTGCGCGTGATGGCCAGCATTCAAAATGTACTGGTCATTACCAAGTATTCCGGACTGGATCCAGAGAATGCCAGCGATTCGGGCGTGGATAATAATATCTATCCCCGTCCGCGCATCTATTCCATCGGAGCAAATCTTGATTTCTAATACTATAAACGGATTGAACTATATGAAAAATAGCATCATAAAAAACTGGTGTTTGTTGCTGACGGCGGTAGCCCTGTTCAGCTCCTGCGCCAAAAAGCTGGACCTGTTCCCGCAGAATGACCTTACACCTGAAAAGACCTATTCTACCGCAGCCGGATACAAAAGCGTACTGGCGAAAGTATATGGCGGGCTTGCCATTACCGGTAATGCCGGACCTTCCGGCCAGCCGGATATCCAGGGAGGACTGGATGAAGGCTCGCAGGTAGCTTTTATACGCGGCTTCTTTAATTTCCAGGAATTGCCTACGGATGAAGCCGTAGTAGCCTGGAACGACCAAACGATACAGGATTTCCATGGGCTGCGGTGGACGAGTGCCGATCCGTTTGTGAGAGGTATGTATGCCCGCCCGATCTATAATATTACATTGGCGAATGAGTATCTCCGTGAGTCTACCGATGCCAAGCTTTCTGAAAGAGGCATTGGTGGAAATGACGCCGCCGAGATCAAAAAAACAAGAGCTGAGGTACGTTTTCTGAGAGCTTTCAATTACTGGGTGATGATGGACCTGTTCGGCACTTCTACGTTTGTAACCGAAGAAGACCTTATCGGAACCAATCTGCCCAAGCAGATCAAGCGCCCGGAATTATTCAGCTTTATAGAAACCGAGCTGAAAGCGATCGATGCAGATATGGCACCAGCCAAAAGCATCGAGTATGGCCGCGTAGATAAAGCCGCCGCCTGGGCCTTGCTGGCCCGCATGTACCTGAATGCGCAGGTATATACCGGAACGGCCCGATATGCCGATGCACTTACCTATGCCAAGAAAGTGATCGACGCAGGCTATGTATTGAAATCCGGCTATGCAAAATTATTCATGGCTGATAATGACAAGCAGAAGGATGAATTCATCTTCACCATCAATTGCGACGGTTTACGTACGCAGGCGTTCGGTAATACCAGCTTCTTCATTCATGCCGCCTCGGGCGATAACCATGATGCTTTTGGAGCCGGAAGCGGCTGGTTCGGCTACCGGGCTACCAAAGCATTTACAGATAAGTTTGCAGACCTGACCGGCGCAACCGATCAGCGAGCGCTGTTCGATAACATCGGTAATCCGCAGATCAACGATCAAACCAATTTCGCGCAGGGTATCCAGGTAAAAAAATACCGGAACATCCGCTCCGACGGCTTACCCGTATCGGATAAAAACCGGGACTATGCCGATATCGACTTCCCAGTCTTTCGCCTGGCGGAAATGTACCTGATCTATGCAGAAGCCGTGCTTCGCGGCGGTGGCGGAGATAATGCCACAGCACTGGATTACCTGAACAAGATCCGTTTCCGTGCCTACGGCGACAGCTATGGCCCGGGCAATGTAGGCAAACTGAACGCCTCTGACCTGACGCTGCCGCTGATCCTGGATGAAAGAGCCCGTGAGCTATATTGGGAAGGACACAGAAGGACGGACCTGATCCGTTACGGCCTGCTGACCACCAATACATATCTGTGGCCCTGGAAGGGTGGCGTTGCCTCCGGTACCGGCGTAGATGCCAAGTATAACCTGTTCCCGATCCCATCAGCAAACCGTACTGCTAATCCGAACCTGGAACAAAATCCCGGTTTTTAATTCTAACACATAATGTTTTCAGACATGAAAAATAAATGGCTTGTTCTAACCGCATTCTTCCTGGTTGTTATCGCTTCCTGTAAAAAGGACGAGAACCGGGTTTACCTGGAAGGAGGTACCGCTCCGGTGCTGAGCGCTTCCGTTTCCTCCACTATCCCCCTGTCCTTTGTAAACAAAGACGCACAGGCGATCAAACTGAACTGGACCAATCCGGAGTATCAGTTCACTACCGGCCCGAGTTCGCAGAATGTGAATTATCAGCTGGAGATCGACACGGCCGGTGCCAATTTCACGAATCCCGCCCGTCAGACCATCAGCATCAGCAGCGATCTGAGTAAATCGTTTACCCAGGCAGAGCTGAATGACATCTTACTCAATCAACTGGTACTGATCCCGGGGATGCAGCATACCATCGAGATGCGCGTAAAATCCTACATGGGAACTACAGCAGCCATGCTGCCCTCCAATGTTTTGAAGTTTACCGTTACACCTTATGCCATTCCGCCCAAAGTAGATCCACCAGCCTCGGGAACACTTTATGTTACCGGCGCGGCAACGCCGGCCAACTGGCAGTGCGGCTGCGGTGAACCGGAAAACCTGGCGCAGAAGTTTGTAAAGAAATCGAATACGCTGTATGAATTGCCCAGCATAGCCCTGAAAGGCGGACAGTCGTACCTGATTATACCGGTATACGGTAGCTGGGCGGCCAAATACGGAGGCGTGGGCGGTAACAATTCCAATAATGTAGACGGCGATGATTTCAAGGCCAATGGCTCGGATCTTCTTTCTCCCCCGGCCGATGGCAATTATAAAATCACGGTGGATTTCCAGAGAGGAAAATTCACGGTAACTAAACTTTAATCTAACAAGCTTATTATATGCGATCAATCTTCAACACCCTGCTGTTTGTTTCAGGCCTTGCCCTGATCCTGTCGGCCTGTGAAAAAGTAGCGGACCTGCCCCATTATGAAAAGGGAAAAGCGGCTACGCTTACCGCCTCCTCCACGAATGTGGCACCTGCCCCGGCAGATTCCAATAAGGTGGCCCTGACGCTGAACTGGACCTTTCCCGATTATGCAACGG
The DNA here is from genome assembly GCA_036263415.1 of Flavisolibacter sp. GTDB lineage: Bacteria > Bacteroidota > Bacteroidia > Chitinophagales > Chitinophagaceae > Flavisolibacter. The sequence goes on along the minus strand of DATAHC010000432.1, from coordinate 9,299 downwards.
ATTCATCGAATGTGAAATACACCATTGAGATCGATTCGGCCGGAAAGAACTTCACCAACCCGCTTACTAAAGTAACAACCGGTAAGCTGAGCACCAGCTTCACAGCCAAGGAACTGAATACCTTTCTCGTATCGAGAGGGTATGCCTTCAATGTGCCGGTGGATATGGATGTTCGGCTGACGACCTCTTACGCCAACAATAACGAGCGGATCACTGCGAATACAGTCCGGATCAAAATGACCCCGTATAAGATACCTCCGAAAGTAGCGCTGCCCACAACCAACCGTTTATTCATTGTAGGCGATGCCACGCAGGGCGGATGGGCTAACCCGGTGCCGGAGCCATCGCAGGAGTTCACGCGTATTGATGAAACTACCTGGGGCGGGATCTTCAAACTGAATGGCGGAAAGGAATACCTGGTATTACCGCAGAACGGCGACTGGGGCCATAAATTTTCTGTAGCTGATAAAAGCCTGGCCGGATTAAATCAGGGCGGTGATTTCGGATTTGACCGGAATGATAACTTCCCCGGCCCTGCTACCGATGGCCTTTATAAGATCATCCTTGATTTTCAGACCGGTAAGTTTACTGTGACCCCCTTCACCCAGCAACACGGGCTGCCGGATAATTTATATATCGTTGGAAACGCTACACCCGGCGACTGGAGCAACCCGGTACCGGTGCCTTCCCAGCAATTTACCCGGAAGACGTCCACTGTATTCGAACTGGTATTACCATTAACGAGCGGAAAGAATTTCCTGCTTCTGCCGGAGAACGGCAACTGGGGCAAGAAATTCGGTTATTCCGATGCGGCTTCCAATACCAAGCTGGCCGGAACCCTTAAACCTGAGGGCGGTGATATGGCCAGTCCGGACGTATCCGGCAACTATAAGATCACGGTTGATTTCCTGAATAATTCCTATACGCTGATCAAGCAATAGGAGCGTACGATCGAATTGAAAAGGTCCCCTGGGGGACCTTTTTTTATTGAACCTCTTTCTGGTGCTGTATTATAAAATCGATGATGTCGTCCAGCGGAGCCGATATCCTGCTCAGGGCATCATTGATATCGTCGCGGCTGACCTGGGCTGCAAAGGAAGGCGTCTTTAGTTTCTTCTGAATGCTTTTCACATCCATGCCCTCATAACGGGTGGGGCGGATGAGGGCAGCGGCGTGAATGAAGCCGGAGAGCTCATCGAACATATAGATCATCTTGTCCATCGTGGTCTGCGGCTCCACACCAAAATAGCGTGGCCCGTGTGAGGCGATGCAATGGATGACAGAAGGATCAATGTTTCGTTTTTCCAATTCCTCAATTATGACCCGGCAATGGTCGTCCGGAAACTTTTCCCAGTCGGCATCGTGCAGCACGCCCGCCAGCCACCATTTATAGGCTTCTGCTTCCGGCAGGCCTTCTTTTTCAAGTGCCCAGGCTTTCATTACGGCGCCCACCTGCTTCATGTGCAGCCGCAACCGGTCGTTTTCGATCCAGCTGTTCAGCAACTCCAGGGCTTCCTGTTCCGTGAGTACATTGCCGGCATTTTCCGGCTTTCCAAACTGGCTTCTGCCCAGCGCATGTGTAGGTTTCATCAACGTATGATTCAGCAGGCAAATTAGGAGAATTTGAGCTGCAGCGCAGGGCGGTTTGAGAAAATACTAGCAAAAAACGGTATGATTTAGTTCATGACTTTAAAAATAAGTCAAAATTATTATTGTTTTTCAATGAGTTACAAAGGTGCCTTTGAAATTAACGATCTGTTTTCTTGGATTGGAAGAAGGAAAGCACCTACCTTTGCGCCTCCATTTTTAAACGTTACGGGGATGGCCGTAACACAAAAAACAAATCATGAGCAAATTACATTTTACAACAAAGCATGCGAATGCGGCTACCGTACAACGCAACTGGTACGTTGTGGACGGTACCAATCAAACCGTGGGACGTATGTGCTCTCGTATTGCTGCGATCCTTCGCGGTAAGAACAAGGCATATTACACCCCTCACGTTGACTGTGGCGATTTCATTATCGTTACCAACGCAGACAAAGTGAAATTTACCGGTAACAAATTAGATGAAAAGGTTTACGACCATTTTACCGGATATCCCGGTGGCCGTAAGGAAGAGCTGGCTAAAGACCTGATCAAGCGCAGACCTGAAGTGATCATCGAAAGAGCGATCAAGGGCATGCTGCCTAAGAATCGTCTGGGCCGTCAGATGTACAAAAAATTATTCGTGTATGCCGGTGATCAGCATCCGCATGTAGCACAGCAACCGAAAGAACTGAAGTTCTAAATCTCCTCATTCCTAATTACAATTACATGGAAAAGCAAAAAAATAGTGTAGGTCGCCGTAAAGAAGCCGTTACCCGGGTATTCATTTCCCGCGGCACCGGTGCCATCACTGTAAACGATAAAGATTATAAAGTATACTTCCCGCTGGTGTATTTGCAGAACCAGGTGGAAAGACCTTTGAAAACAGTAGAAGTAGCCGATAAATACGATGTTAAGATCAACGCTGCCGGTGGTGGTGTGAAAGGCCAGGCAGAAGCCGCCATGCTGGGTATTGCCCGTGTTCTGGTGGACCTGAACCCTGAGTTTCGTCCTGCCCTGAAAGCGGCCGGCTTACTGAGACGTGACCCACGTTCTGTTGAGCGTAAGAAATTCGGTCATAAGAAAGCCCGTAGAAGCTACCAGTTCAGCAAGCGTTAATTTATTTGTCGACAGTCGGCGGTCCACGGTCGACAGCTGTTTCAGCTTCTGTGGACTGTCGTCCGTCGGTTGTGGACATATATTCAAAACAATCATCAAAACATCCAAATGGAACAAAATACTTCCCTTCAGCAACAGCTTCTTGACGCAGGTGTACATTTCGGTCACCTGAAGAAGAAGTGGAACCCCAAGATGTTGCCTTACATCTTCGCGGAGAAGAAAGGTATTCACATCATCGACCTGAATAAAACTACAGAGTGCCTGCAGGAAACTGCAGCTGCTTTGAAGCAAATTGCCCGCAGCGGTAAAAAGATCCTGTTTGTCGGAACAAAAAAGCAGGCTAAGGATATCGTTACCGAATGTGCGCAGCGCGTGAACATGCCTTATGTAACCGAGCGTTGGCTGGGTGGCATGCTTACTAATTTCAACACCGTTCGCAAGAGCGTTAAGAAAATGCAGAGCATTGAGAAAATGCTGGGCGACGGCTCTTTCGACAGCGTTACCAAAAAAGAACGCCTGACCTTAGGCCGCGATAAAGACAAGATGGAAAAAGTATTAGGTGGTATTGCCCAGCTGGGCCGTGTACCTGCTGCTTTATTCATTGTGGATATCGGCCATGAGCATATTGCGCTGGCGGAAGCCAAGCGTTTAGGCATCAGCACTTTTGGCGTGGTTGATACCAACTGCGATCCGAACAAAGTTGACTTTGCCATTCCTGCAAATGATGATGCTACCAAATCAATCGCCATCATTACCAATTATATCACAGCTGCCATTGCAGAAGGTCTGGCCGAGCGTCAGGCTGCCAAAGATGAAGAAGGTGATGAAGGTGCTTCTGAGCAGGAAAATGAAAGAAGAGCAGCCCGCCTGGAAGCCGAAGCGCAAGCAGAAGGCGGACGCGGTCGCGGTGGACGCGGCGGTGGCCAGGGTGGTGCGAACCGCGGTGGCGGTACACAAGGTGGTGGTCGTGGACCCGGTGCCGGCGGAGCCGGTGGTGGTCAGCGTCGTCGCACACCAGGTGGAGCCGGTGGTGGCGGAGCCCGTCGCCCGGGTGGTGCCCGTTAATCTCAGCATACTGGAAAACAGGTCCGGTTGTAACAGGCCGGACTTTTCTATAGAACTTTAAACTTTCAATTATGTCTACTGCAACAATTACAGCGCAGGATATAAACAAATTACGTCAGGCTACCGGCGCCGGAATGATGGATTGCCGTAAAGCCCTGACTGAAACCGGAGGTGATTTTGAAGCGGCCATCGACTGGCTGCGCAAGCAAGGTCAGAAAGTAGCTGCCAAGCGTAGCGACCGTGAAGCCAAGGAAGGTGTTGTTATCGCCAAGACCACTCCCGATAATAAGACTGGCTTTATCATTACCATCTCCTGCGAAACGGACTTCGTTTCCAAGAATGCCGATTTCGTTGCCTTCGCTCAGAGTATTGCTGATGCTGCCGTTGCCAACAACGTGAAGAGCGCAGAAGAACTGAATGAAGTAACGGTGAACGGTGCTAAAGTAGCAGATCTGATCAATGATAAGCTGTCTTCCATTGGTGAAAAGATCGGTGTGGCCCGTTTTGAAAGAGTAGAAGCCCCTTATGTAGCATCTTATATTCATGGCTCTTACCGCATGGGTGTTCTGGTTGGCTTCAATAAGGAAGCCGGTGAAGCCGGAAAGGATATTGCCATGCAGATCGCTGCCATGAATCCTGTAGCGGTGGATGCTGCTTCCGTACCTGCGGATGTGGTAATCCGTGAAAGAGACATTGTAATGGAGCAAATGAAGCAGGATCCTAAAATGGCAGGAAAGCCGGAAGAAATGATGGCTAAGATCGCCGAAGGAAAACTGAATGCCTTCTTCAAGGAAAGCACGCTGACAGCCCAGGCTTTTGTGAAAGACAACAGCAAATCGGTTGGCGACTACCTGAAAAGCAGTGGCGACCTTCAGGTTACCGAGTTCAAACGCGTAGCGTTAGGATAAGAAAGAATGATTTTTCTTACGATACCAAAAGAGGCTTCCACGGAAGCCTCTTTTTATTTGTTGAAATGTAAGGTCGGTTCTACGTTCTCGCTGTATTATTTAGGATCCAGGATCACGGGCGCATTCTTTCCGCCCATCATGATGATCTTGGCATTCTGCGATTGCGCCAGCTCCTTCATCGCCTTGATCTGCTCATATTGCAATTGCCGGTCGGTAAGGCTTTCGCTGATAATGCGCTGGTAATCTGAAATTCCCTGCGCTTCCACCCGCTTCCGTTCGGCTTCCTGCCTTTCCTTGGCCAGCACGAATTGCATTTTCTGCGACTCCTGCTCCGCCTGGATCTTTTGCTCGATAGATCCTTTTACAGTAGCCGGCAATGTGATGTTCCGCACCAGCAGGTTCTCCAGGATCAGTCCTCTTTTGGTAAAATCATTTTCAATCACCTTGAAGATCCGGGACTGAAACTCATCGCGTTTGGTAGAGTATAAAGCAACGGCCTCATAGTATACGGCATTATCGCGGATGCGGGTGCGGGCAATGGGCCGTACTACTTTGTCTTCATAGTCAATACCGGTTTCCTTTACCAGCCGTGGTGCCTGGATAGGATTGAGCCGGTACAGTACCGTAAGATCGATCGTCACCTCCAGTCCGTCGGCCGTTAAAACCCTGATCGCATCATCGCCCGATTTATGGCCCTCGTCGGTGATGCCGCTCATGGTATAGTTCTGCGTACGCGCATCCAGGCGGTCGATTTCATAAAGCGGGTTGATCACGTGCAGGCCGCTGCCCAGCACGGTGGATTGAACGTTGCCAAACAGGCGCTTTACCCCTACCTGGCCGGCATCGATCTGAACAAAACAACTGGTGAGTGCGCCCAGGAGGATCAATCCCACGGCCACTACTATGCCGGTTCTGGAATGCCGGGAAAGGTTCGGAAGGCTGCGTATGGCCAGGGCAGCCATGAGTACCAGGATGCCCAATATGATCAATAACATGGTGGATCTTTTACTAAAAGTAAGAAAGAAACAGGCGCCTGCTGCTGCTATATATCCAGCTGGTATTTCGCCTGTACGCAGGCCCAGGCCAGGAACGGTAAAGCCAGCAGGGATCCGAAAGCGGCAGCTGTTCCCAGGTAGTGATAAACTACCCATGCTGCTGCGATCAGGTAAAGGGGATAAGCGAGCAACAAAAGGGAAGTCTGCATGGAATCGTAATGGCCACTTCGGGCAAAGCGGGCTTGGGTAAAGAGCTTGACCGGTAAAAAGAGCGGTGCGTGCGCAAGGGCACCGGCCAGAGCAGGAAGGGCCAGCAGTGCCAGTGAAGCCTTTTTGCGGATACCGAAGGTTTTACGGATGGCTGGCCGGTCGTCTTCAGGAATCTCGTATACCAACTCTTTCAGTTGGCTTTCAAGTGCTTTATTGAAAGCCTGGTGCTGCAATCCGGGTGAAGTGGCGCCTTCCAGCACAGAAGGGGGTATGGGTGTACCGAAATACAGGTGAAGGGCTTTGCCGAAGCGCTTGAAAGAGCTGTAGTTATAGCCTAAAGGCACTACCTGCAAAGGAATACCCTTGTTCCAGCTGTCGATCGCCAGCCGGGCCGTACCTTTCTTCAGGGGCCTCAGGTGCCATTCATTCTCACAGCGTCCTTCACTGAAGATCAGCACGATCGCCTTCCTTCGGAATACCTCCTGGCAAGCCTGAAACGTGATATAATTATGTTCCAGGTTTTCCACGCCTTCGCTGGTGCGGTACACAGGAAGTAACTGGAGCCGGCGCAATAATCGGTTCATGAAGACTCCTTTGAACGCGTCGCCGCGGGCCAGCGAATAAACCGGATGATCGAATAATGTGGTCAGGATCATTCCATCCAGGAAAGAATTGGGGTGGTTGGCCGCCAGCAGCAGTGGTCCTTTCCATTCCAGCATTTCCGGCTTATTGATACGGATGCGGCGGCAGTAGACCTTTATAGCCAGGCGGGCATATGCTTTCAGGAGGAAATAAAACACACCGGTAAAATAAGTAAAAAAGAAAGGGTAGCCGATTCTGGATGATTCACTTATTTTCGCACGGCTAATTTATTTCCTATGCTTCCTAAGTACAAACGCATTCTGCTCAAGCTTTCCGGTGAATCTTTAATGGGTGACAAGAGTTTTGGTTTCGATACGTCCGTGCTGGGCCAGTATGCACTGGACATCAAATCCATTATTGAGCTGGGGGTGCAGGTGGCGATCGTGATTGGAGGCGGAAATATCTACAGGGGCATGAACGAGGCGGAAACCGGTATTGAGAGAGCCCATGGCGATTATATGGGCATGCTGGCTACCGTGATCAATGGAATGGCCCTGCAGGCGGCCCTTGAGAAGATCGGGGTCTACACCCGGCTTCAAAGCGCCATTAAAATGGAACAGATCGCAGAACCGTATATCCGCCGCCGCGCCATCCGCCATGTGGAAAAAGGCCGTGTGGTGATCTTCGGCGCCGGAACCGGCAATCCTTATTTCACTACCGATACCGCCGGCTCCCTCAGGGCTATCGAAATCAAGGCGGATGTGATCATGAAGGGTACCCGTGTAGATGGCATCTATACAGCCGATCCGGAAAAGGATCCAACCGCTACTAAGTTCAAAACCATTACGTTCCAGGAATGTATCAGCAAAAAGCTGAATGTTATGGATATGACGGCTTTCACCCTTTGTATGGAGAATGAGCTCCCTATTGTGGTGTTTGATATGAACAAACCGGGCAACCTGCGCCGGGTGGTAACCGGTGAAAACGTTGGTACCCTTGTTACCGCCTAATATTTAGTGGTTAGCCTTATTGGATTTCGGAAAAAATGCCTAGCTTGTCATTCGAAAACTTACTGAAGCTAACTGCATGCACGTTCTCTCTATTCAATTAAGCCTGATTGAGATCTCTGCGCTTTTGGGCGGAGCTGGCATATTAGGACTTGCCATCTACTTTTTCATTACCTCCCAGCGTTCCCTGAAGCAGACCCTGCAGAAAGAGCATCCGAAGTTATATGCCGGCACCCTGGGCAAGAACGACGGGAAGCCCTCCACACTCATTAATTCCATAGAACAATTAAAGAACAGGATAAAAGCGACCAATCATAAGGTTGCCAAACTGGAAGAACCGGAACTGTTACCTGTCGGCAAAGCAAAGATGATGAAGGAAGAATCCGTCGATCATCTTAAAACAACTATTGTGAAACAGCAGCGCCTGCTGGTTGGACTGCTGAAGGAGGAAGAGGAAGAAAGCGAGCACAGCGACGAACTGTATTTTCAGAACAAGCAGCTGAAGAACGATATCAAGAAGCTGGAGGTGCAACTCAGTAAAAAGACAGCAGAACTGGATGAAGTGAAACAGCAGGTTGCGATAACCGAACGGATGACCTCCAAAATTGAAGAGGTATACCAGGAATTCGAACACCTGCAGCTGAAGATGTCCATGCTTGAAAAACAGGCCAGCCGGGCCAATAACCTGGCGCTGGAGCTGGAAGATACCCGCGAAGCGTACGAGCAGGTGCATAAGGACCTGCAGCGCAAGCAGCAGAAGCTGGAAGAAGCCCTCACCGAAAACCAGCAGTACCAGCAAGAGCTGAATCTGCTGGAAGATAAGCTGGCCGAGGCGAACCTGCAGCGGCAGCAATTGCAGAAAAAGGTCCAGTTCCTGCAGGAACTGAACAGCGATTTTCAATCGATGTCGGATACCAATAAAAAAATGCAGACGGAGCTGCGCCGTATCGGTGAATTGGAAAGCATGCTCCACATGATCTCCGAAGAAAGAGATTATCTCCTGAAGAAGCAGGTGAATAAATAGCGATAGGCTACCTTTGCGCTTCACATTTTCAGTATGAACACGTCCATCGCCAGCATCCGGAAAGACTATGCCGCCCAAACCCTCCTTGAATCAGATGTAGCGCCTTTGCCGGTCGATCAGTTCAGTAAATGGTGGCAGCAGGCCACTGAAAGTGCTATCGAGGAAGTAAATGCCATGACGCTGGCAACCGCCTCAGCTGATGGTATGCCTTCCGCCCGGATCGTTTTACTGAAAGATTTCGATGCGCGCGGATTTGTATTCTTCACCAATTACCAAAGCTTTAAAGGAATGCAGCTGGAAGAGAATCCGAAGGCCTGCCTGGTATTTTTCTGGAAGGAATTGGAACGCCAGGTGCGTATTACCGGCTTGGTTTCCAGGATCGAGGAAAAGGAAAGTGATGCTTATTTCCTGTCGCGCCCTAAAGGAAGTCAGATCGGCGCCTGGACCTCACCCCAAAGTCAGGTGATCGAAAACCGCGACTGGCTGGAGCTGCAGTATAAAAAGAAAGAAGAACAATTTGAGCATACCGGATTGAAACGGCCTCCGCATTGGGGAGGATTCCGGGTACAGCCTGTTATTATGGAGTTCTGGCAGGGAAGGCCAAGCCGGCTGCACGACCGCATACAATACACACTAGAGTCAGATAATAACTGGAAGATCGAGCGCCTGGCACCCTGATCGTTGAGTAGGTTGATTGGTCAATTGTATAGGATACAGCATCAACCAACCAACTATCAACAGCTTAACTTTCTTTCTTGGCAGGAGCAGGCTGATTGCCTGTAGTTTTCTTTTCACTGGCTGG